>CADEDX010000433.1:3457-6144 GCA_902826195.1 uncultured Bradyrhizobium sp.
TCCCACCACCTCGGCGGGGACGGCGAGGGCCTTTTGATCCCGGCGCGGCGTCATGTCCCCGGGTTTCGTGACTCCGGGAGTCCTGCGTGCGGGCGGCGTGGGCGCGCGGGGCGGAGCGTCCGCCACGATTCTTTTGCGCGGGACGCTGCGAAGCAGCCGGCGCGGCGTCGCGGCTGCCGGGCGTGCGGCGGTCTTCCCGCGGCAGGGTGATCCGGATCAGCCGCTCGATGTCGCGCAGATAGCCCATCTCCTCGGCGCCCGCCACCAGCGAGATCGCAACGCCTTCGGCGCCGGCGCGCGCGGTGCGGCCGATGCGGTGGACATAGGATTCCGGAATGTTGGGCAGGTCGAAATTCACCACATGGCTGATGCCGTCGACGTCGATGCCGCGGGCGGCAATGTCGGTGGCTACCAGGGTTCGGATCTCGCCGGTGCGGAACGCGGCGAGCACGCGCTCGCGGTGGTTCTGCGACTTGTTGCCGTGAATGGCGTTGGCGGGGATGCCTGCCTTCTCCAGCGTCTTCACCACCTTGTCCGCGCCGTGCTTGGTACGGGTGAAGATCAGCGCGCGGTCGACCGGTTCCTGCTTCAGAAGCTGCGCCAGCACGCCCGATTTGGCCGAGAAATCGACCTGGATAATGCGCTGGGTGATGCGATCGACGGTCGAGGCCACCGGCGTCACCGCCACGCGGGCGGGGTCGCGCAGCATGGCTTCGGCCAGTTCGGCGATATCCTTCGGCATGGTGGCCGAGAAGAACAGCGTCTGGCGTTTGATCGGCAGCTTGGCGACGATTTTGCGGATGTCGTTGATAAAGCCCATGTCGAGCATGCGGTCGGCTTCGTCGAGCACCAGGAACTCGACCTGACCGAGCTTCAGCCCGTTGCTCTGGACGAGGTCGAGCAAGCGGCCGGGGGTCGCTACCAGGACCTCGACGCCCTGCATCAGCGAGCGGACCTGGCGGCCCATCGGCACGCCGCCGATTGCCAGGGTCGAGGTCAGGCGGATGTGGCGGCCATAGGCGTTGAAGCTGTCGAGGATCTGACCGGACAATTCGCGGGTCGGCGACAGCACCAGCACGCGGCAGGTCTTGGGCTGCGGCCGGATCCGGTTTTCCAGAATGCGATGCAGGATCGGCAGCGCGAACGCCGCGGTCTTGCCGGTGCCGGTCTGGGCTATGCCGACGACGTCACGGCCGGTGATGGCGAGTGGGATGGTCTGGGTCTGGATCGGCGTGGGGGTGTGATAGTTTTCTTCCTTGAGAGCACGGGAAATGGGTTCGGCCAAGCCGAAGTCCTGAAAGGAGGTCAAAAGAGGGTTCTTTCCATCAATAAAGGCAGGCGCCCGACCGGGATCGGCCAGGAGCGCGCGAGGGGGGTGTCAGAGACACCCGCGTGTTTGGGGCGTCGGTTTTGCTAGCTGAAGGGGCAAGCCAGAAACCGCAAAACGGGATCAGAACACGCGGCTCGCAAGGACCTGATGATTCTCTAGGTCACCCTACTCATATGGATGACCCGCGCGGCTCTTTCAAGGCGAATTCAGCGGATATCGCTCGCGCAGTTAAGGAATTGCCCTGCAAGCCCACGCCGCGACCGCCTGCCGACAACTCAAACGATCAAAAATCATGCAAGAAATTTAGCCAAATTACGACGAGTGCATAAAAATTAGACTGTTTGCCATCAAAGCATACATTTTGTTTGTCTAGAAAATAAGCAGTCTGGCTAGGCGCAATTTCCGCAGGCGTCGAATTCCAAAACGATTAGATGGGCTTATCCCATTTTTCCGCCATGGCATGGTTCTTGCGATTCCCTTAACGCAGGCGGCCGTTGGGGCCGTTCGCAGCGTTTAACGCCTGCGTCAGGGAGATGACACCTCATGCTTACTCAATTGACTCACGATATAGCGACTTTGAGCCGCCGTCGCTGGCTGGCCGCCACCGCCGGCCTGGTTTTGGGCCTGGCTTCATTTTCAAGCGCCAAGGCGCAGGAGACCATCAAGGTCGGCGTTCTGCATTCGCTTTCCGGCACCATGGCCATCAGCGAAACCACGCTGAAGGACACCATCCTCTTCCTGATCGACGAGCAGAACAAGAAGGGCGGCGTGATGGGCAAGAAGCTCGAAGCCGTCGTCGTCGACCCCGCTTCGAACTGGCCGCTGTTCGCCGAAAAGGCCCGCGAGCTGATTACCAAGGACAAGGTTTCGGTCGTATTCGGTTGCTGGACCTCAGTGTCGCGCAAGTCCGTGCTCCCGGTATTCAAGGAGCTGAATTCGATCCTGTTCTACCCCGTGCAATACGAGGGTGAAGAATCCGAGCGCAACGTGTTCTACACCGGCGCCGCCCCGAACCAGCAGGCGATCCCCGCGGTCGACTATCTGATGAAGGACGAGAAGGTGAAGCGCTGGGTGCTGGCCGGCACCGACTACGTCTATCCGCGCACAACCAACAAGATCCTCGAAGCCTACTTGAAGTCGAAGGGCGTCAAGCAGGAAGACATCATGATCAACTACACGCCGTTCGGTCACTCCGACTGGCAGACGATTGTGGCCGACATCAAGAAATTCGGCTCGGCGGGCAAGAAGACCGCCGTCGTCTCCACCATCAACGGCGACGCCAACGTTCCCTTCTACAAGGAACTCGGCAACCAGGGCATCAAGGCGACCGACATTCCGGTTGTCGCGTTCTCGGTCG
>CADEDX010000434.1 GCA_902826195.1 uncultured Bradyrhizobium sp.
TCAAGTTCTACACCAAGGAAGGCAACTGGGACCTCGTCGGCAACAACATCCCGGTGTTCTTCATCCAGGACGCGATCCGCTTCCCCGACATCATCCATGCGGTGAAGCCCGAGCCCGACCGGCAGTTTCCCCAGGCGCAGTCGGCGCACGACAATTTCTGGGACTTCATCAGCCTCACCCCCGAGAGCATGCACATGATCATGTGGGTGATGTCGGACCGCGCCATCCCGCGCTCCTTCCGCTTCATGGAGGGATTCGGCGTCCACACCTTCCGCCTGCTGAACGCGCGCGATGAATCGACCTTCGTCAAGTTCATCTGGAAGCCGAAGCTCGGCCTGCAGTCGGTGCTGTGGAACGAGGCGGTGAAAATCAACGGCGCCGATCCCGACTTCCACCGCCGCGACCTGTGGCAGGCGATCCAGACCGGCAACTTCCCGGAGTGGGAGCTGTGCCTGCAGCTGTTCGACCAGGACTTCGCCGACAAGTTCGACTTCGACATCCTCGATCCCACCAAGATCATCCCGGAGGAGATCCTGAAGCCGGTGCCGGTCGGCCGCCTGGTGCTCGACCGCATGCCGGACAACTTCTTTGCCGAGACCGAGCAGGTCGCCTTCATGACCCAGAACGTGCCGCCCGGGATCGACTTCTCCAACGATCCGCTGCTGCAGGGCCGCAACTTCTCCTATCTCGACACCCAACTGAAGCGGCTCGGCGGCCCGAATTTCACGCATATCCCGATCAATGCGCCGAAATGCCCGTTCCACCATTTCCAGCAGGACGGCCACATGGCGATGCGCAACCCGGTGGGGCGTGTGAATTACCAGCCTAACTCTTTCGGCGAGGGGCCGCGCGAGTCCCCCCAACGCGGCTTTACGCCGTTTGCAGAGGTTGAGGACGGCCCCAAGCGCCGCCTGCGTGCGGAGAGCTTTGCGGATCATTACAGCCAGGCCCGCCAGTTCTTCATCAGCCAGACCGAGGGCGAGCAGCATCACATCGCAGCGGCCCTGACCTTCGAACTCAGCAAAGTAAAGACGCCGGTGATCCGCGAGCGCGTGGTGTCGCATCTGCTCAATATCGACAAATCCCTGGCCGATCTGGTCGGCGCAGGGCTCGGGCTGCAGACGATGCCCAAGGCAGCCGACGCGGCGATGCCGACCCGGCAGGATCTCGATGTATCGGCGAAGCTCAGCATCGTCCAAAACGGGCCACAGCGCTTCGAGGGACGCAAGCTGGGGATTCTCGTCTCGGATGGCACCGATGCAGCCATCCTCACGGCGCTCAAGGCCGCGCTTGCGAAGGAAGGGGCAACTTTCGAGATCATCGCCCCGAAGGTGGGTGGCGCCCAGGCCAGCGATGGCAGCTGGATCGAGGCCGATCAGATGATCGACGGCGGCCCGTCGGTGCTGTACGACGCCGTCGCGCTGGTGCCGGCGGCGGATGCCATCGAAGATCTGTTGCAGGAGTCGACGGTGCGCGATTTCGTCGCTGACGCCTTTGCGCACTGCAAGTTCATCGGGCATGTGAACGCGGCCGTGCCGTTGTTCGAGAAAGCCGGCATTGCCGAGGCGGATTTCGACGAGGGTCTTATTGCGTTGGCGTCATCGACGGATGTCGCCGGCTTCGTCGCCAAGCTCGGGCAGTTGCGGGTCTGGAGCCGCGAGCGCGCGTCAAGATGAAATAGTACTGCCGTACGATGTTTGTCTTCTTCTCCAATCGTCTCGGGTGGGCCGGATCATTATTGATCTCGGCCCTCGTCACCCTCGCGCTTCTCTACGCGTTTGGAATGCTGAAGTTCTAGATTCGACGCGTGACGGCGCCACCGGAACCGATTGCAGATGGGCCTGTTGTCCCGTCGCAAAAATCGCAGGACGGTGACATGAAAAGCAAATCCATTGAAGAAATTTCGAAGCGAATGGCGGGGATCGACATTGCGATCCTCTCCACCCATACCGAGAACGGCCAGATTGCCAACCGTCCCATGAGCAACAATGGTGACGTGCAGTACGACGGCACGTCCTATTACTTCACGTTCGAACAGTCACGGACGGTGTCCGATATTCAGGCGAACCCGAAGGTGGCGTTGGGTTTCACCAGCGAAGGCGGAATATTTTCTGACGCCATTTACGTCGCCGTCGAAGGCAATGCCGAACTGATCAGGGATAAGGCCTCGTTCAGGGCTCATTGGGCGAGCGACCTGGATCGCTGGTTCGAGCAAGGCATCGAGACGCCTGGCATCGTGCTGGTGAAGGTGAAGGCGTCACGCATCACTTATTGGGACGGCGACGAAGAAGGCGAAGTGAAGCTGTAGGCCGGCGACCCGCTCGGCCCCAAATCGTGAGGCGCGCTGGCCACGCGTCTCTTCGCAGGATCTGACGCATATGCGCCGCAGCCGGTGCCATAAGGCATGGTTCAAACCACATCGCACTCAAAAAATTATATTGAAGGAGGCGGCGTCCCTGCCGTTGGTTTTAGGCCGGGGCAGCCTTTCTCTGCGCTCGCACTCGCGCCTATAGTGTTCCGTCGGCTGTGGCGCCGATTTTTCCGGAAGACGAGAAACTGTTACTCCGGCAATAAGCGGCTGGCTCGACCCGGCTGCGACGGGAGAAGAACGTGGGCATTGTTCGATCGCTTATCGCGGCGTTTGCCATCGTATTGGCCACCTGGCCGTCTTTCGTTGTGGCGGAAGACTTTCCAACGAAAACGATCCGAATCATCGTGCCGCAATCCCCTGGCGGCGCCACGGACACTTTTGGCCGCGCTATCGGACAGAAGCTGAGCGAGCGCTGGAAGCATCCGGTCGTTGTCGAGAATCGCGCCGGTGCTGCCGGCATCATCGGCACCGAAGCGGTCGCAAAGGCTCCGGCGGATGGATATACCCTGCTCGTCACCTATGAAGGTTCGCAGGCGATCAACCCCAGCCTGTACGAGAAGCTACCGTTCGATTCCGTCAAGGATTTCGAGCCGGTCGCCACCATCGGCGTGACGCCGTTCCTGTTTATTGTCGGCCCCCAAAACAAGGCCAAGACGCTTCGGGAGTTTCTCGACCTGGCGCGGGCCGATCCCGACAAGCTGAATTACGGTTCGGCAGGCAACGGTTCGGTCAATCATCTGCTCGGCGAGATGCTGAAGGTGGAGGCCGACGTTCGTATAGCCCATGTGCCCTACAAGGGTGCGCCGCAGGCGATTTCCGACGTGATCGGAGGTCATCTGGACGCGGCATTTGCCAGCGCGCCGTCAGTCATCGCGGCCGTCCAGCAGGGATTGGTGCGGGCGCTGGCCGTCAGCAGCGCGCAGCGCGTTGCGATTTCGCCCGACACGCCGACGATCGCCGAGGGCGGAGTCAAGGATTTCGACGTCAATCCGTGGTGGGGAATCTTCGGCCCGGCAGGGCTCAGTCCGTCGATCGTCAGCAAGATAAACGCCGACGTGGCCGAGATCCTGAAGGAGCCTGATTTTCAGGAAACGCTCGCCAAGCAGGGAGCCTCGCCGCTTGCGAGTTCGCCGGAGCAATTTCGCGCGCTTCTCGTCAAGGACATCGCGAAATGGGCCAAGACGGTCAAGGCGGCAGGGATCAAGATGAACTAACCTGCTTGCGTCGCTCGCCTGGCGCAGCGGCGGACGCTGGCGCTCCGGGTCCGCTGTGTACATGCACCTCCTTGGCGTGTAGCGGCTCGCCGCATTCGGAACAGACCAAGACAGGGTCGAACATTTTCCCGCAGTTCTTGTGCTGGTGCAGCAGCGGCCGGCCGCGCTCGTCCACCATATGCGTATCGCCCCAGTGCACGATCGACATCATTACCGGATACAGATCAAGGCCGCGCTGCGTCAGGATGTATTCGTACCGTGCCGGGCTTTCCTGATAGCGCACGCGCCGCAGCACGCCGTAGCGCACGAACTTCTTGAGCCGGTCCGCCAGCAAATGCCGGGTGATGCCGAGGCGTGACTGAAACCCTTCGAAGCGGCGGACCCGAAGAAAACACTCGCGCAGAATCAAAAGGCTCCAGCGGTCGCCGATGACCGCGACCGTGCGCGCCAACGAGCATGGCTCTTCTTCAAGGGCGTCCCAGCGCATCCCGCTCTCCGGCAAAATCATGAATTCCAAATCAGAATGAAAGCCATAGGGGGTCTCTATCATAAATGAAATACTGAAGAAGCGACGGCTATGTTGACAGTTCCTTTTTAGAACTGTATCTATCAAGTGACCCTTCGGGGTGCCCTGCGGGCAATCATCAGGCGAGGGAGGGGCGGATGACCGATGCTGGCGCGCCGAGAGTCCAGTTCCAGTTCGATTTCGGCAGCCCGAACGCCTATCTGGCAGCCAGCGTGATTCCCGAGATCGAAAGGCGTACCGCGACGAAACTCGAATATGTCCCGGTGCTGCTCGGCGGCATCTACAAGCTCACCGGGAACAGCTCGCCGGCGAACTATCTGAAGGGCATTCGGAACAAGGGCGACTACATGGCGCGGGAGACCGAGCGCTTCATACGCCGCCACGGCATCACGACCTTCCGACGCAACCCGTTCTTTCCGGTGAACACCCTGCAATTGATGCGCGGCGCCGTCGCGGCGCAAGCCGAGGGCATGTTCTGGCCGTATTTCCAAGCGGTCTATCGCCACATGTGGGAAGAGCCGAAGAAGATGGACGATCCCGCCGTGATGCGAGAGGCGCTCGCTTCGTCCGGGATCGACGCCGAGAGGATTGTCGCACGTTCGCAGGATGCTGAGATCAAGGACAAGCTGATGGCGCTGACACAGGACGCTGTCGAGCGCGGCGCGTTCGGTTCGCCGACATTCTTCGTAAACGACGAAATGTTTTTCGGCAAGGATCAGCTTCGCGATGTCGAGGAGGAGATCCTGGCGCAACGAGCGGCGATCGAAAGCGCCGTTCCGTCAAGCAACGCCGCGCTTCGCGAGCGCGCGTAGCCGGGAGCCGAAAGGCTCGTCATCGAGGGAGAGTGCGGTGGAAGCGGTTACGGAGAAGATCACTGCGAAGGATCTGGTTGAAGGCCTGCCTTCGCGCGTGCACGACGTCTACGCTAAGTTTACGCAGCAGACGCCGGATCATCTGGCATTCGTCGAAGCCGGACGGGCCTGGAGCTATCGGCAGTTTTCCGAGGCGGTCGAGGCGGTGGTGCGCGATCTGCGCGAGCTGCAGGTCAGGCCCGGCGACCGCGTCATGGTCGCGAGTGAGAACAGCGTTGCGCTTGGCGCGATCCTGTTTGCGGTCGGAAAGCTCGATGGCTGGGCGATTGCGGTCAATCCGCGCCTGAGCGCGCGCGAACTCGAACAGATCCGGTCCCATAGCGGCGCCCGCCGGGTGCTGTTCAACGCGGCGCTGTCGAAGGAGGCTGCCGATCATGCCGGGGCGGCAGGAGCCGCCATAGGTGCGATCGGCCCGTTCGGTGGCATCGGCATCGGGCCGCTGAATGAAGAGACCCTGGCTGAGCCCGTCGAGGCGGACGCCGCGCGCCAGGTCGCGGCGCTGATGTACACGTCAGGCACGACAGGCGCGCCGAAAGGGGTGATGCTCAGCCATCTTAACCTGCTCGTCGCGGCGAGAACCTCCGGCCTCATGCGCAATACCGGCCCCACTGATCGAATCTATGGTGTGCTGCCGATGTCGCATATCGTCGGCTATTCCATCCTGCTGATCTCCACGCTCATGCATGGCGCGACGCTGCATGTCGTTGCCAAGGCCGATCCCGCCGCGTTGGCCGAAGCCATCGCGCAAGACGGCGTCACCACGCTTTACGGCGTGCCCGCGACGTATCAGCGCCTGCTCGAATACAAGGCGGTGAAGAACATCCCGCGCCTTGCGCGTGGCAATGTGCGGATGATGTGCGTGGCGGGGGCGCCGCTCGATCTGACGTTGAAGGGCCGCATGGAGGACGAGTTCGGCGTTCCTCTGCTCAACGGCTACGGGATCACGGAATGCTCGCCGGGCCTTGCCGGCGTCAGGCAGAACCGGCCCGCGGGCGACGAAACCGTGGGGGCCATGCTTCCGGGCATCGAACACCGGATCGTCGATCGCAACGGAAACCGGGTTGCCGACGGCGAGGTCGGCGAGTTGCATGTCCGCGGTCTCAACGTCATGCTGGGCTATTATCGCGCGCCGGAGCAGACCGCGGCCGCGATCGATCGTG
>CADEDX010000435.1 GCA_902826195.1 uncultured Bradyrhizobium sp.
CACCGCGCTTGGCGTCCCGGTTGACGACGCCTTTCTCGTGGACGGATCGGCAGGACGCACGCCGGAATCCTGACCATCGGCCCCCGTTTTGAGCCGCCGGGAGCATGACGCACCGCGGGAATTGGGGTTGGATGCCTCCCTGAAATTGGCTACTAGTTTTGTCCGCCGAAGAAATCAGGCGCGTTCGGGGACAGGGAATGACTTATTGCTGCGGAATTCTGGTACGGGACGGTCTTGTGATGATCGCCGACACCCGTACCAATGCCGGCCTCGACAACGTCTCGACCTTCCGCAAGCTGCATATTTTCTCCAATCCGGGCGACCGCATCATGGCGATTGCCAGCGCCGGCAATCTTGCGATCAGCCAGTCGGTGCTGTCGACCCTGACCGAGGGTATCGAAGATCCGACCACCGGCGAGGTCGAGACGCTGATGAACGCGCCGACCATGTTCCAGGCGGCGCAGCGCATCGGGCGCGCGATCCGGCTGGTCCATGCCACCGAGGGCCCGGCGCTGCGGTCCGAAGACGTCTCCTTCGACGTCTCCTTCCTGTTCGGCGGACAGATCAAGGGCTCGCGGATGCGGCTGTTCATGGTCTATACCGCGGGCAATTTCATCGAATGCACCACCGACACGCCCTATTTGCAGATCGGCGAGCACAAATACGGCAAGCCGGTGCTCGATCGCGCGATGCATTACGACGTCGAACTCTACGAGGCGCTGAAGACCGGCCTGATCTCGATGGATTCGACCATGCGATCCAATCTCGGCGTCGGCCTGCCGATCGACGTACTGGTGGTGCGGGCGGATGCCTGCGAGGCCGATCTCAACCACCGCATCGAGGCGGGCGAGCCTTACTTCCACGACCTGCGCTCGCGCTGGTCGGCGGCGTTGCGCGCTGCGCACCAGAATATTCCGAGACCACCCTACAAAACCCAGACAGAAGCAAAAAACTGAAGGCGAGGAAATGATGGCCGACGCAACCA
The DNA here is from genome assembly GCA_902826195.1 of uncultured Bradyrhizobium sp. Taxonomy (GTDB): domain Bacteria; phylum Pseudomonadota; class Alphaproteobacteria; order Rhizobiales; family Xanthobacteraceae; genus Bradyrhizobium. The sequence goes on from CADEDX010000435.1 coordinate 986, forward strand.
ACAAGATCGCAGTCGTGACCGGTGCAGGCACCGGCGTCGGGCGCGCCGCATCGCTGGCGCTGATGAACGCCGGCTTTACCGTGGTGCTCGCCGGGCGTCGCATGGAGATGCTGGAGGAAACCAAGAAGCTCGGCGACAATGTCGGCAAGAGCCTGTGCGTTTCCGCCGACATGACCAAGCCGGAGTCGATCGCCGCGCTGTTCGCCAAGGTGAAGGACACCTACGGCCGGCTCGACGTCCTCTTCAACAACGCCGGCATGGGCGCGCCGCCGGTCAATTTCGAGGATCTTTCCCTCGAACAGTGGCAGGCGGTGGTGAACACCAACCTCACCGGCCCCTTCCTGTGCACCCAGCACGCCTTCCACATCATGAAGGACCAGAACCCGCGCGGCGGCCGCATCATCAATAACGGCTCGATATCGGCTCACGCGCCGCGGCCGTTCTCGTCGGCCTATACCTCGACCAAGCACGCGATCACGGGTCTCACCAAGGCCTCCAACCTCGACGGCCGCATGTACGACATTGCGGTCGGCCAGGTCGACATCGGCAACGCGGCGACGCCGATGACGGACCGCATGGTCGCCGGCCCCGGCGTGATGCAGCCCGACGGCACGATGAAGCACGAGCCGCGCATGGATGCGAAGGCGGTCGGCGACGCGGTGGCCTACATGGCGGGCCTGCCGCTCGATGCCAACGTGCTGTTCATGACGGTCATGGCGACCAAGATGCCGTTCGTAGGACGGGGCTGATCGGCACGCTGGAGTCGTCCCCGCGAACGCGGGGACTCATACTCCGCGGCGGTGATTGGGTTACGAGGTGTCTACCACTCGTGTTCACACGAGAGATCACGCGGTATGGGTCCCTGCGTTCGCAGGGACGAATCGCTGAGGCAGCGTGCCATACCGCCTCCTACTCCAGCCGCTCCACCTTCCGCAGCGACGGAAACAGCTTCATCCATAGCAGCGCGATCGCGACCGTGCCGACGCCGCCGAGCACGGCGGCCGGCACCGTTCCCAGCAGCGCCGCGGTGACGCCGCTTTCGAACTGGCCGAGCTGGTTCGAGGCATTGATGAACAGGAAATTGACCGCGCCGACGCGGCCGCGCATCTCGTCGGGCGTCGAGAGCTGCACCAGCGAGAAACGGATCACCACGCTGATCGTGTCGGCCGCACCCAGCACCGCCAGCGCCAGCACCGACAGCCACATCCACTGCGACAGCGCGAACACGACCGTCGCCACGCCGAACACGATCACAGCCTGAAACATCCGCAACCCGATGCGACGGTTGATGGTGCGGCGCGCCAGCACGATGGTCATCAGCAGCGCGCCGACCGCAGGCGCCGCGCGCAGGATGCCGAGGCCGAGCGGCCCGGTTTGAAGAATGTCGCGCGCATAGATCGGGAGCAGCGCCGTGACGCCGCCGAACAGCACCGCGAACAGGTCGAGCGAGATGGTGCCGAGGATTGCCGGGTTGTGGCGGATGAAGCGGACCCCGGCGAACACGTCGCTCGCGATCGACTCCGCGCTTGCAGGCTCCTGCCGCTCGGTGTGGATGAAGCCGGTTAGAACGGCGCCGACGAGCCAGAACGCGACGATGACGAAGTAAGGCAGGCTCGGCGCAAGCACATAGGCCAGCCCGCCAAGCGCAGGCCCCGTGATGGTCGCAACCTGGGCGGCGCCAGAGGAGATCGCGGTGGCGCGCTGCACCGAGCCTTTTGGCACGATCAGCGGCAGCAGCGCGGCGGTGGCCGGGCTCTCGAACGCGCCGGCGATGCCGATCACGAAAGTAGCCATGAAGATTTGCGGTACGGTGAGCCAGCCCGCAAAGGTGCTGACGGCCAGAAAGAGCGCCGTCGCCGCTTCCGCGATCTGGCAAAGCTGCACCACGCGCTTGCGATCGAACCGGTCGGCGGCATGGCCAGCGACGAAAACCAATAGCGCCGTCGGCAAAAATTGCACCAGCCCGACCATGCCGAGCTGAAAGGCGCTGCCGGTGAGTTCGTAGACCTGCCAGCCGATCGCGACCGCCACGATCTGGCTGGCAAAGCGCGACAGGCTGCGCGACAGCAGGAAGAACAGGAATGGGCCGTGCCTGAGCAGTTCGCGGGCGCCGACCGGGATCGTTGAGGACATGCGCGAAGCGGTGGCCGAGCGGGTTGCGGATGTCAACGGGCGGCCCCGCAACACGGCATTGCGCGCCTGCGCGGCGCTGGCATAATCGCCGTCGGGGTTGGCGGGGGATTCATGCTGCAACTGCAATCGGCGTTTGGCGTGCTGGCATTGCTGGCGATCGCGTGGGCGCTCAGTGAGAATCGCCGTGCGGTGTCGCTCCGCCAGGCCGCGATCGGGCTTGCCGCGACTGTCTTCACCGCGCTGGTGCTGCTGAAGGTGCCACCGGTCGCAAAAGCGTTCGGCGCCATCAACGACTCCGTCAACACCATTTCGGCAGCGTCCCGCGCCGGCACGTCCTTCGTGTTCGGCTATCTCGGCGGCGGCGCCCTGCCCTTCGACCTCAAGGCACCCGGTGCGGATTTCATCCTGGCGTTTCAGGCGCTGCCGATCATTCTGGTCATGAGCGTCCTGACGACACTGCTGTTCTACTGGCGCGTGCTGCCGCCGGTGGTGCACGGCATGGCGTGGCTGCTGGAGCGCACGCTCGGCGTCGGTGGCGCGGTGGGGTTGTCGACCGCGGCCAATGTCTTTCTGGGCATGGTCGAGGCGCCGTTGTTCATCCGCCCCTATCTGGCGCAGCTCACCCGCAGCGAGTTGTTCATGGTGATGACCGGTGGTATGGCCGGCATCGCCGGCACCGTGCTGGTGCTTTACGCGACATTTCTCGCGCCGCTGATACCGGACGCTGCGGCGCATTTCGTCATTGCGTCCGTGCTTGGCGCGCCGGCGGCGATCCTGGTGAGCCTGATCATGGTGCCGGAAACTGCTGATAAACGCACCGGCGGCGCACTGGCCGATCCCGGCACCCACGCTTCCAGCACAATGGACGCGATCGCCAGGGGTACCGCCGCAGGGCTCGAACTCCTGCTCAACATCGTCGCCATGCTGCTGGTGCTGGTGGCGCTTGTCTATCTCGCCAATGCCATTCTCGGACTGTTGCCCGAAATCGGCGGCGCCAAAATTTCGCTGCAGCGGCTGCTTGGCGACCTTATGGCGCCGGTATGCTGGCTAATGGGCCTGCCCTGGCCGCAGGCGATCACGGCGGGAAGCCTGATGGGGATCAAGACGGTGCTCAACGAACTGATCGCGTATGTCGAGCTTTCAAAACTGGGCACGGACGCACTCGATCCGCGCTCGCGGCTGATCATGCTCTATGCGATGTGCGGTTTTGCCAACTTCGCCAGCCTCGGCATCATGATCGGCGGCCTTGGCACCATGGCGCCAGAGCGGCGCGAGGAGATCAATGCGCTCGGGCTGAAGTCGATCGTGTCAGGCACGCTGACGACGTGTCTGATGGGCGCGGTGGTGGGGGTGATGACGTAGCCGCCCCCGTCATTCCGGGGCGGTGCGCAGCACCGAACCCGGAATGCATCGGGCCACACCACAAGCGGATAGATGGATTCTCTGATATGCAATTGCACATCAAAGCTCGCGCTGCGCGCGCCCCGGAATGACGACGAGAGTTGGTCTAGCTCGCCAATTCCACCGTCTTGAACTCCGCCGGCAAGATCACTTCCAGCAGCTCCACGTCGTCGGAATAATCCAGGATCATGTGCTTGACGCGCGGCGGCTGGGTCCAGGCGCTGCCCACTTGCATCAGCGTCTCGCCCTCGCCTTCCATGTAGGTCTTCACCCAGCCCTTCAGCACGTAGACCATCTGGAATTCGATGTCGTGGTAATGCAGTTTTGAGACTTCCGCCGGATTGCACGGGCCGATCAAGCGGATCACCTGTGCATGCGCCAGACCGTGCGAGGCTTGCGCGATTCCAAGATCCCGGTATTGCGCGTAAGCGCGCAGGCCGTCGGCCTTGAAATCTTCCTGGCGGTGATGGCTGATGGCGATGCGCTGCTTCGGCCGGACTTTCTTGGCCAGCTTTGCCTTGGCTGCGGCGCTCACCTTCGATTTGATGGTCTTGCGGGTCGATGATTTGGCTGCAGCCTTGTGGCCCGACCATTTCTTCTTCACGGCGGGCTGCGCCGCAGCGCGTGACGCGACTTTCTTATTGGCCATGGTTTCCTCCCTTTCTTTCTTGTTGTGACGGGAGGCTAGCACAAATTCTTTTCGTAGGGTGGGTTAGCCGCAAGGCGTAACCCACCACCGGACGTTTGGCTGATGGAGACGCGGTGGGTTACGCTGCGCTAACGCAGTAGGACTAATCCACCTACTGCACCGCACCCGCCTTCAATGCAGTCGAAACACCCCATCGACCGCACGTAGCTCAGCCGGCTTGATCAGCTTGGAGTGCGCCACTGTGACGGAGTACAGCGGGCCATCGAGCTTTTCCTGCCAGAAGGCGAGGAAATCCTTGAGCGCCGGGAATTTGGGAAACAGATCGTAGTTCTGCCAGACATAGGTCTGAAGCAGTGAGGGATGATCCGGCATCCGATACAGGATTTGCGCCGTCGTTAGCCCGTAACCCAACACCTGCTTCCGGAAGTCATCGGAAGCAACTCCAACCTGCGAGACCATGCCAATACCTCCATTGCTGGAGCGCATTTGTCGTGGTGGCCACACACCGAGCCAACCCCGGCGGAGATGCGCTCACATGAGAGAAATGTGACGCACGATACCAACCCATCACAAGCCTAAATGTTTAACGATCTGTTGAAAAAGGTCGCGTTAGCAGCAGCTTACCGCACGTGCTAATACGGGGCCCAGCCATTGGCCGGGGCCAGTTAATTATGATGAATGAAATTGGCAGCCGTCACATTTGAGTGCCAAATTTTCTGCTAGAAGCCCTTGTCCCCCGTGCAAGTCTGGCTTATGTCCACCGCAGTCGTGCTGGCACTCGCGGGCACGGACTGCCAAAATTTCAGAATCTGACAACATCTTCAGAAACTTAGGAGGACTGCATGAAATTCCGTCCGCTTCACGACCGCGTCGTGGTCAAGCGCATCGACGCCGAAGAGAAGACTGCTGGCGGCATCATCATTCCGGACAGTGCCAAGGAAAAGCCCTCGCAGGGCGAAATCGTCGCCGT
>CADEDX010000436.1 GCA_902826195.1 uncultured Bradyrhizobium sp.
CCATAGCCGGACTTGATCTCGATCGTCGTCACGCCCTCACCGGTCAAGGCGTCGAGCCGCGGCAGCGCACCAGCGAGGAGTTCAGCCTCGCTCGAGCTTCGCGTCGCCGCCACCGTCGAAACGATGCCGCCGCCCGCCCGCGCGATCTCCCCGTAGCTCGCGCCCCTCAGCCGCAGTTCAAACTCGTGGGCGCGGTTTCCGCCGAACACCAGATGGGTATGGCAATCGACCAGCCCGGGCGTGATCCACCGCCCCTCGCAATCGATCCGTTCTTTTGCAGTTGCGTCCGATGGAAAGTCGGAAGCGTCGCCGGCAAAGGCGATGCGGCCGTCCTTTGCGGCAATCATGCCGCGCTCGATCACGCCGAGGTCGGGCAGATCCTCGCGGACCGTGGCAAGCCGGGCGTTATGCCAGATCGTATCGAAGCGCTCGGCCATGCCGCATTTCCCTGAAGGGTCGGAAACTTGACGGGGGTATCGATATGTCTATACATATTCGCGGTTCGACGGTCTGTCCATCCGGTTTGGAAAACATGTCCACGCTGCATTTCGCTTCAGCGCTGCTTCCGTCCGGATGGGCTGACGACGTGCAGGTGACCGTCGCCGATGGAAGCATTGCAAAAGTAACGGCCGGCGTGACGCCTGCTGCCGGCGACGAACGCCATCCCCTCGCCATCCCCGGAATAGCCAGCTTGCACAGTCACGCCTTCCAGCGCGGCATGGCGGGCCTCGCCGAAATTCGCGGCGATACCGCTGATACGTTCTGGACATGGCGCGAGACGATGTACCGGTTCGCGCTGGAAATGACGCCGGACGACACCGAGGCTGTCGCGACGCTGCTCTATGTGGAGATGCTCGAGCAGGGCTTTACGCGGGTCGGGGAATTCCACTATCTGCATCACGACCACGACGGGGCGCCCTACGCCGATCCTGCCGAGATGGCCACGCGCATTGCGCGAGCCGCCGCGATCAGCGGCATAGGTCTCACGATGCTGCCGAGCTTCTATGCGCACGGCTCGTTCGGCGGCGCCGCGCCGCATGCCGGCCAGCGCCGGTTCATCTGCTCGGTCGACCAGTTCGCAAAACTGCTGGATGCGACAAAACGCGCCATCCGCGAATTGCCCGGCGCCAATATCGGTGTCGCCCCGCACAGCCTGCGCGCCGTGACGCCGGACGAACTGGCCGCGATCGCGCCGCTCGCCGAAGGTGGCCCAGTTCACATCCACGCCGCCGAACAGACAAAAGAAGTCGAGCAATGCATCGCATGGTCGGGCCGGCGACCGGTCGAATGGCTGCTCGAACACGCACCCGTTGACCGGCGCTGGTGCCTGATCCACGCCACCCATACGACGGCCGCGGAGATATCGGCGCTCGCCGCCAGCGGCGCCGTCGCAGGCCTCTGCCCGATAACCGAGGCGAGCCTCGGCGACGGCGTTTTTCCGACCCGTGAATTCCTCGACGCCGGCGGCCGGTTTGGCGTCGGCACAGACTCCAATGTTCTGGTCGGCGTCGCCGACGAACTGCGTCAGCTCGAATATGGCCAGCGATTGAAGCACCGTGAGCGCAACGTATTGTCCGGCAGTCCCGGCATCTCGACCGGCCGTGTGCTGTTCGACACCGCGCTGGCCGGCGGCGCCCAGGCGCTCGCGCAACCGATCGCCGGCCTGACGCCGGGCGCACGCGCCGACATCGTCACGCTCGACACCGCGCATCCCTCGCTTGCCGGGCGCAGTAAGGATACGGTTCTCGACGGCTGGATCTTTGCGGCGCGCTCCGACGCCGTCGATTGTGTGTGGGCGGGCGGCAACAAGGTCGTCGAGGGTGGTCGCCACCGGCTCCGTCAACGCGCGCGCGACAAATTCAATGCGGCCATGCGGAGGCTGGTGGCATGAGCCTCGCGACCGATCGCGGCAAACCGCAGGCCGCCGACACGCCGACGCTGTACAAGCAGATCCGGCTCGATATCGAGCGCCGCATCCTGACCGGCGAATGGCCGCCGGGCCATCGCATCCCGTTCGAGCACCAGCTGATGACGCGCTATGGCTGCTCGCGCATGACGGTCAGCAAGGCGCTTTCGGAACTGGCGCAGGCCGATCTCATCGAGCGGCGGCGGCGCGCCGGCACCTTTGTGCGCCGGCCCAAATTCCTGTCGGCGGTGCTGACCATTCCGGACATCCGCGCGGAGATCACCGCGCTCGGCCGTGTCTATGGCTATCAGCTGATCAAAAGCGCGCGCCGCGCGGCGAACGCCGTCGACCGCGAGCGCCTCGGCGTGCGCAAGACCGGCAAGGTGGTCGCCATCTCGTGCCGGCATAGCGCTGACGGCGTGCCGTTCGCCATCGAGGACCGGCTGATCGATCTCGACGCCGTGCCCGAAGCCGCCACCGCAGATTTTGCCAGCGAACCGCCCGGCACCTGGCTGCTGCACCATGTGCCGTGGACGGAGGCCGAACATGCGATCAGCGCGATCGTCGCCGACGATCCCACCGCAAGAGCGCTGGACATTGCGACCGGCGCGCCCTGCCTCGTGATCGACCGTCACACCTGGCGCAGCGAGCGGACGCTGACCGCCGTGCGCCTCGTCTATCCCGGCGAGTCCCACAAGCTGGTCGCCCGCTTCAAGGGAAGCTTAGAGGAACGTCCACGCCAATCTAGTCCGGCACAAATTATGCAGTAGTTGATTCAGCAACACGCCTTACTCAGCAACACGACCCAATCGATAAACCCAGAAGGAAGCTCATCATGCGTACTTACAAGATACTCGCCGCGACCGCCGTTCTTCTGGCGGCATCGCCGGCCTTAGCCCAGGAGGTGAAGGTCGCCATCGGCATCTCCGGATGGACCGGGTTTGCACCGTTGACGCTCGCCAACCAGGCCGGCATTTTCAAGAAGAACGGCCTCGACGTGACGATCAAGAAGATCCCGCAGAAGGACCGCCATCTCGCCGTTGCATCGGGCGACATTCAATGCGCGGCGACCACGGTCGAGACCTGGATTTCCTGGAACGCCAACGGCGTCGCCACCAAGCAGATCTTTCAGCTCGACAAGAGCTACGGCGCCGACGGCATGGCGACGCGAAGCGATGTCGCCGCGATCAAGGATTTGAAGGGCAAGACGGTCGCGGCGTCCGCGCCCGGCACCGCGCCCTATTTCACGCTGGCCTGGATGCTCAAGAAGAACGGCCTCACGGTCAAGGACGTGACGGTGGTCAACCTGGAGCCGGCCGCCGCCGCGCAGGCCTTCGTCGCCGGCCAGAACGATGCGGCCATGACCTACGAGCCATATCTCTCGACGGTGCGTGCCGCGCCGGACAAGGGAAAGATCATCGCCACCACGCTCGACTATCCCATGATCATGGACACGTTCGGCTGCACGCCAAAGTTCCTGACGGAGAATCCGAAGGCCGCGAAAGCGCTGGCGGACAGCTATTTCGAAGCGGTGGCCATGATTGAAAAAGAGCAGGCGAAATCCTACGAGATCATGGGCGCGGACGTAAAACAGTCCGGCGAACAGTTCGGCAATTCGGCAAAATACCTGCGCTGGCAGGACAAGGCCGCCAACCAGAAATTCTTCGCCGGCGAATTCCAGGCCTTTACCAAGGAAGCTGCAGAACTGTTGCTCGAGATCGGCATCATCAAAGCGATCCCGAAGACCGAGGACCTCGTTGATACGAGCTTCATTAAGTAAGTTCGTTCGTCCCACGCTGAGGAACCTGCCACGTGATGCGTCCGCTCGATCCCGTGACGACGAAGCAGCGCGCAGCTTACGGCTTCGCGTTCTTCGTTCTGTTCGTCGCCCTGTGGGCATGGGCAACGTTTGGCGGCTACGTGTCCAAAACGTTTCTCGCCAACCCGCTGACCATGCTGCAGGAGGGCTTTGAACTCCTCACCAAGCACGGCTTCCTGTTCGACATCGGCATGACGATCTGGCGGGTGGTCGGCGGCTTTGCGTTGGCGGCGATCATCGCGGTCCCGCTCGGTGTGCTGATGGGGGCGTATAAGCCGGTCGAGGCGTTCCTTGAACCGTTCGTCTCGTTCGCCCGTTACCTGCCCGCCTCGGCCTTCATCCCGCTGTTGATCCTGTGGGCGGGCATCGGCGAGCTGCAGAAGCTACTCGTCATCTTCATCGGCTCGGTGTTCCAGATCATCCTGATGATCGCAGTCAATGTCGGCAGCACGCGGCGCGATCTCGTCGAAGCCGCCTACACGCTGGGCGCTGGCGACAGCGGCATCATTCGCCGCGTGCTGCTGCCCTCCTCGGCGCCGGAGATCGCGGAAATCCTTCGGCTCGTGCTGGGTTGGGCCTGGACCTATGTCACCGTTGCCGAACTGATCGGTTCATCCTCGGGCATCGGCCACATGATCACCGACAGCCAGGCGCTGCTCAACACCGGCCAGATCATCTTCGGCATCATCGTCATCGGCCTGATCGGCCTCGTCTCCGATTTCCTGTTCAAGGCCTTCAATGCCTGGCTGTTTCCGTGGAAGCTGGCATGACCACGCTGAAGATCGATCAGGTTTCCCGCACCTTCCCCGCGCGGCAGGGCAACGCGCCGACGCGGGCGCTGGAGCCGACCACGCTCAACGTCGGTAACAACGACTTCGTCACCATCCTCGGTCCGTCCGGCTGCGGAAAATCCACGCTGCTGCGGATCGTCGCCGGGCTCGACCGGCCGACCAGCGGCCGCGTCATCCTCGACAGGCAGGAAGTCACAGGCCCCGGCGCGGATCGCGGCATGGTGTTCCAGTCCTACACGCTGTTCCCATGGCTGACGGTGCGCGAGAACATCGCGTTCGGCCTGCGCGAGCGCGGGGTATCGGTGGCGGAGCGCGCCAAAATCGCCGATGGTTTCATCCAGCGGGTCGGCCTGTCCGGCTTCGAGAACCACTGGCCAAAGCAGCTCTCAGGCGGCATGCAGCAGCGCACCGCGATCGCCCGTGCGCTCGCCAACGATCCAAAGATCCTGCTGCTCGACGAACCGTTCGGCGCGCTGGACAACCAGACCCGCGTGCTGATGCAGGAAATGCTGCTCGGCATCTGGGAGCGCGAGCAGAAGACCGTGCTGTTCGTGACCCACGATATCGAGGAGGCGATTTTCCTCGGCAGCCGTGTCATCGTCATGAGCGCCCGCCCCGGCCGCATCAAGACCGAGATCGCAATCGACCTGCCCCACCCGCGATCCTACAAGATCAAGACCGCACCTGAATTCGTCCGCCTGAAAGAACGACTGGTCGAGGAAATCCGCGCTGAGGCATTGAAGGTGGCGGTGGATGCCTGACCGGCCGTTCCAAGTTTTATCCGACCGGCAACTCCAGTACATGGACACGGGCCTCGGAGTCGCGAAACCTGTGCTTGTCCGCTCCCAAATCAAATAGGCGAACGAGAGAATACCTCAGTCGGCCAGCAGGTTTTCGCGGAGCGTTGCGCCTGTATATGTCGTGCGAAAACGCCCACGTCGCTGCAATTCGGGAACGACATAGTCGGCGAACTCTTCGAAGCAACCAGGCGTATAAGTCGCGGCAAGCATGAATCCATCTGCACCGCCGTCATCCATGTAGTGCTCCATCTGATCCGCGATATCCTTGGCGGTACCGACGGCGACCGGCATTCCCATGCCCTGGGCGTAAATCATGGCCGCCTCTTTGACGGTCACCGGCGCGCCGCCCTTGGCATAGATGATCGATTCGAACAATCCCTGGATTCCCGGCACCTCGATGTTCTGCACGATGGCATCCGGCGCATAGGTTGAAAAATCAAGCCCGAAATGCCCGGACATCCAGGCCAGTGCGCCTTCGGGCGGAATACAGGCCTTGATCCGTTCGTACTTGTCCTGGGCCTCGCTGCGCGTTTCCGCAACGACGGTCTGAAGGCCGTAGATCAGCTTGACCGAACCCGGCGCCCGATTGAACTTGCCGGTTAGCCTCTCGCCGAGATCGGTTGCATATTGCCGCATCCGATCGATGTTCGGATGAACAGCAAAAATCGCTTCCGCGTGTTTTGCTGCAAAATCGCGCCCCTGTCCTGACGAACCCGCTTGCCATAGGACCGGGCGCCCTTGAGGCGACGGTGCACAAAAATGGCGGCCATCGCACTTGTAGTACTTCCCCTCGTGGTGAA
>CADEDX010000437.1 GCA_902826195.1 uncultured Bradyrhizobium sp.
GCGCCTGGCTGATGCTGACAATGCGCGGCGGTGAGCAAAGCTGGATGCTCGGCGTCGATCACAGCGGCGCGTGGCAGGACGTTCGCGACGCGATCAGCCGTGCGCTGGTCGGCGATATCCTCGGCGACCGCATGCTCGACGCCATGCCGCTCGACGGCAGTTCACTTGCGGCCACTTTGCGTACCGGAATTCCCGTCACCGCCGCCAAGGGCGGCTTCCTCCATTAGCCTTTCAGGTAGACAAATGACAAAACCAAAAGTTCTCATTTCCGACGCGCTGTCGCCCGCCGCTGTGCAGATATTCAAGGATCGCGGCATCGATGTCGACTTCCAGCCCAATCTCGGCAAGGACAAGGACAAGCTCGCCGAGATCATCGGCAATTACGACGGGCTTGCGATCCGCTCCGCGACCAAGGCGACGGCGAAGATCATCGACAAGGCCACCAGGCTGAAGGTGATCGGCCGCGCCGGCATCGGCGTCGACAATGTCGAGATCCCGGCGGCCACCGCCAAGGGCATCATCGTGATGAACACGCCGTTCGGCAATTCGATTACGACCGCCGAACACGCGATCACGCTGATGCTGGCGCTGGCGCGTGAAATCCCGCAGGCCGATGCGTCGACCCAGGCCGGCAAGTGGGAGAAGAACCGCTTCATGGGCGTCGAGATCACCGGCAAGACGCTGGGCGTGATCGGCTGCGGCAATATCGGTGCGATCGTCGCCGACCGCGCGCTCGGCCTTCGCTTGAAGGTCGTCGCGTTCGATCCGTTCCTGTCGCCCGAGCGCGCCAGGGATATCGGCGTCGAAAAGGTCGAACTTGACGAGTTGCTCAAGCGCGCCGATTTCATCACCCTGCACACGCCGCTGACCGAGAAGACGAAGAACATCATCGACGCGGCAGCTATCGCGAAAATGAAGCAGGGCGTGCGCATCATCAACTGCGCGCGCGGCGGCCTGGTCGACGAGCAGGCGCTGGTCGATGCGCTGAATTCCAAGCATGTGGCGGGCGCTGCCTTCGATGTGTTCGTCGAGGAGCCCGCCACCAAGAACGTGCTGTTCGGTCATCCCAACGTGATCTGCACCCCGCATCTCGGCGCCTCCACGACCGAAGCGCAGGAGAACGTCGCGTTGCAGGTCGCCGAGCAGATGTCGGATTATCTGCTGACCGGTGCGATCTCGAACGCGGTGAATTTTCCTTCGATAACGGCGGAAGAAGCGCCGAAGCTGAAGCCGTTCATCGAACTCGCCGAAAAGCTCGGCTCTTTCGCCGGCCAGCTCACCGAGAGCGGGATCCTGAAAGTGGAGATCACCTATGAGGGCGCCGTCGCGGAGATGAAGATCAAGGCAATCACTTCGGCCGTGCTTTCGGGCCTGCTGCGGCCGATGCTGGGCGAGGTCAACGTGGTGTCCGCGCCTGTGGTCGCCAAGGAGCGCGGCATGGTGGTGGACGAAATCGTGCGCGCGGCGCAGAGCGACTATGAAAGCCTGATCACGGTCACCGTGAAGACCGAGCAGCAGGAGCGCTCGGTGTCCGGCACCGTCTATCACGACGGCAAGCCGCGGCTGGTCGACATCAAGGGCATCCGCGTCGACGCCGAGTTCGGCAAGTCGATGATCTATGTGACCAACGAGGACAAGCCCGGCTTTATCGGCGCCTTCGCCGGTCTGCTTGGCGACGCCAAGCTCAACATCGCCACCTTCCACCTCGGCCGCGTCAAGCGGGGCGGCGACGCCATCGCGCTGGTCGAGATCGACGGCCCTGTGCCCGCCGATGTGCTCAGCAAGGTGCAGGCGCTGCCGCAGGTGAAGCAGGCCAAGGCACTGGTGTTCTGAGCGCGCTCCAGCTTTCCCTCTAAGGGGCCGTTATCCTTCGCCACGACCTCGGTCGCGGCGAAGTCGAATCGCATTCCCGATCGAACCGGTTCCTCCCTCGCTGCGTCTCATGACCGGGAGTGGTGGGCAGGTTTTCCCGTTGCCGTCAGGCGACCGGTTCAGGAGGGTATCCATGCGATTGATTTCGAACGGCTTTTTGACGACGAGCCTCGTCGCCTTCACGGTGCTGGCGATGGGGCCCGCGCGTGCAGCGGACCTGGCCGCCGTCTCTGCGGTCGATGCCGTCACCGTATATCCCGATGGCGCCAGCGTCACCCGTGTCGTGACGCTCGACCTACCCGCCGGCGACAATTCGGCCGTTCTGAAGGATTTTCCCCTGACGCTCGATCCTGCCTCGCTGCGGGTCGAGGGGGAGGCCGGTGTGAAACTCACGATCGGCGCGATCGACGCAAAACCGCCGCGCGCGGCGCCGCCGGCTAACCTGTCCGAACTCGACAAGCGTATCGAGGCGCTCAAGGACGAGCGCGTCAATCTGCAAGGCATGATCGATGCTGCCATCGCCCGGCGCAAATTCGCCGAGCGGTTTGCGGAGGCTTCTCCGGCCGGCATCGGCGACAAAGGCGAGGCGCGGCCGATCGCCGAATGGCGCGCCGCGTTTGCTGCGGTCGGCGAGGAAGTCGCCAGCGCCGACAGCACAATCCGCGATGCCGAGCGCAAGCAGCGTGAACTCGATCGCGAAATCGCCCGTCTCGAACAGGACCGGGCGCAGAAGCCGCCGAGCAAGATGGAGGTGCGGATCGAGTTGTCGGCCGCCGCATCGACCAAAGCAACACTTCGGGTTACCTACTCCGTGCGCAACGCGCGCTGGGCGCCGCTCTACGACGCCCGCCTCGACACCGGCGCGAAAGACCGCAAGCCCGCGCTCGAACTGGTGCGCCGTGCCGAGATCACGCAAAACACCGGCGAGGACTGGCCCAATGTCGCGCTCGCCGTTTCCACCGTTCGCACCGCGCGCGGCGGCAATGCGCCCGACCTGAAGCCGCTCGTCGTTCAATATCCGCAACCGCCGCGCCCGATGTCTGCGGGGGCGATGTCGGATATGGCAATGCAGTCGGTTGCGCCAGCTCCGCAGCGACTGCTCCGCGGCGCTGCAGGAGGAAAGAACGAAGAGCCCGCGATGGAGAAGGCGGTCGAGCAGCAGGCCGCCGCTGACGTCAGCGGCTTTCAGGTAGTGTTCCGGATTCCCGGCCGCGTCAGCCTCGGCGCCGGCGAAGGCGCCAAGGGCCTGCGCGTCTCCAGCGCGAGCATCGCGCCCGATTTGGCGGTTCGCGCCGTGCCGGTGATCGATCCAACGGCCTTCCTCGAGGCGAGCTTCAAGCAGACCGAGGACGCGCCATTGCTGCCGGGACGGGTCGCGATCTATCGTGACGGCGTGTTCGTCGGTCGCGGCCAGATGGCGGCCGCGGCCAAGGACGAAACCGTGCGGCTCGGCTTCGGCGCCGATGAAAAAATCAAGATCGAACGCAGCGTGCTGAAGCGCAACGAGGGCTCGGCCGGCCTGATCGTGACGACGTCGAAGACCGACGAGCGTTCGTTCAAGACCACCGTGCGCAACGGCCATGATTTCCCGATCCGGATCGCGATCGAGGACCAGTTGCCGGTCAGCGAGAACGAGGACATCGTCGTGGAGATGCTGCCGTCGACCACGGCGCCGTCAGCGACCAACCTCCGCGACAAGCGCGGCGTGCTGGAATGGGCGTATGAGGCCAAGCCCGGCGAGATCAAGGACATCAACTTCGCCTGGCGGATCCGCTGGCCCAAGGACAAGAGCGTTGTGATGACGCCGTCGGGCTGAGCACAGCGAGGATAGATGGACTTCCGATTCTCGCCGGTGCGGGAGAGGGTCGGAAGTCTCTTATTGCCAGCCGCCACCTCGGTACGTGACCAGGTGATCGTGAACGGCGCCAACACCGGCCGCGGATTCTGCCGCCACCCTGATCGCTTTTCGCTCAGCATCGGAGTCCGCCATGCCCCAGATGTCGACGATGCCGTTGGCGACGGTGATGTTCAGCAGTCCCGTGTGGCCCCAGGATTCCTTCTTCAGGCTGGACAGGATGCGATCGCGGATCGCCTTGTCGGTCGGCGCGATGTCGAGCAATTGCCGTGCGCTGGCCACCGCCTGAAGAAGATTGGCCCTGCTCACCACGCCGACGAGTTGGCCGTTTTCCAGAACCGGCAATCGCTTGACGGCGTTGTTCTCCATCACCGCGGCGACCTCGTGGAGCGGCGCCTGGGGCGACGTGGTGATGATTTCCCGTGTCATGACGTCCGAAACCGTGCGGCTGTGCGACTTGACGTATTCGGCCGCCAGCGTATCGCTGTCGGTCAACGCGCGGAGCCACCAGGATCGATGCCGTTCCGTGCCGGCCTCGGCCCGGTGCAGCAAGTCGCCTTCGCTGACGATGCCGACCAGCTTGCCGTTGCTGTCCAGCACGGGAACCGCGCTGATCTGCTTTTCAAGAAACAGTTTTGCAACCTCCTGCACGGAGGCGGAGGGACCCACGGTGATCACCGGTGCAACCATGACGTCGCGGACAAGCATCGCACTTCTCCTATCAATGGAGTGAGGATCAGAGGCCGGGGGGCGCCACCTGTCGTTGATTCAGGTCAAGCTGGCCCGGCAGCTGTGGGACGGCTTCATCTCTGATACCATCGCCGAAGCACCGAGGGCCGCCCAACAGCCCCGCGAACAGGGAGAAGCCGATGTCCTACGAACACATTCTCGTCGATGATCCCCGGCCGCGGGTCCGGCGCATCACGCTGAACCGGCCGGAGAAGCGCAATGCGCTGAATAATCGCCTGCGCGCGGAAGTGTTCGAGGTGCTGGAAGCGGCCGACCGCGATCCCGACGTGTCGATCTCGATCATTCGCGGCGCCGGTCCGTGCTTCTCGGCGGGTTACGATCTGTCGGCCGACAATCGCATCGATCAGCCGTATCACTCGGCCGCCGGTCCGGGTCAGTGGTCACGTCACGTCGTCGAGGGCTGGTTCTCGATCTGGGATCTGGCAAAGCCCGTGGTGGCCCAGGTGCACGGCTATTGTCTTGCCGGCGGCACCGAGCTCGCCACCGCCTGCGATGTCGTCTACGTCGCTGACGACGCCCAGATCGGTTATCCGCCGGTGCGGCTGATGAGCCCGCCCGACATGCAGTATCACCCCTGGCTGGTCGGCATGCGCCGCGCCATGGAACTGATGCTGACGGGCGACGCGATGTCCGGCCGTGAAGCCGCCGAATGGGGTTTTGCGACGCGATCGTTTCCGCTCGAAGAGCTCGACGCGCGTACGCTGGATCTTGCTGAACGCGCCGCAAAAGTGCCGGTGGAGCTGCAGCAGCTCAACAAGCGCTCGGTACACCGCGCCATGGAGATCATGGGTGCGCGTGCCGCGATGCGCGCCGGCACGGAGATCCAGGCGCTGGCGTTCACGACCGAGGCGAGCAGAAATTACATGTCCACCTTCCGCCGCGATAAGTCGAGCGTGAAATCGCAGCTCGACCAGCGCGACACGACGTTCGGGGATTACCGGACGAAGAAGGAGTGATCGCTGTTTGCCGTCATGCCCCGCTTCAGGCGGGGCATCCAGTACGCCGTGGCTTCTCGATCAATCACAAGCGTGTCCGGGATACTGGATCGCCCGGTCGGAGCCGGGCGATGACTTCTGTGGTGTGGTGACACGAAAATCACTTCGCCTTCAGGAACTCCGCCGCTTCCAGCAGCACGAATTCGTTGTCGTCGGCCTTGTTCGGCTCGCGGCTCGAGGAGAACGGCAGATTGTTGTCATTGCCGACGATGATGTGCGTTTCGTCGACGCGGTCGACATTCTCGATGGTGAAAAACGGGAAGGTCAGCGCGCCGTCATTGAGTGGCTTGCGGGCCTTCTTGTCCGGATCCTTGATCTTCATCAGGTCGATATAGGCGATCTTGCGTACCGGTTTGCCGACATTGGCGTCGGATAGTTCGATCTTGTAGACGCGCTTGAATTTGGCGAGGTCCGGAAAACAGTTCTCGGCGCGCTGGCCGGCCGGGCAGGCCTTGTCGGCGGTGCCCTCGCCATTGTCGCGCTCGATGATCAGGCCGCTGGTGGCGTCGATCATGTTGAAGTCGCCGATGGCGTTGCCGTTCTGCTCGAACACGTAGTTCCAGTAGCGGCCGGTGAACTTTTCGGCTGCGACGTCGAATTCGAGAATTCGCGCGGCTTCCTTGCCG
>CADEDX010000438.1 GCA_902826195.1 uncultured Bradyrhizobium sp.
GCCCACCATCTCGCAGCTCGCTCGTAGATAGATGGTGGGCACGCTTCCGCCTACGCTCTTCGAACTACGGCGGACAAGTCGCTTTGCCCACCCTGCAGCATCAAACTCAGATCAGCCGCTTGTCCCGCAACGCCATTTCGATCTCGCCAAAAATCCGCGCCAGCCGATCCGCCCACGCCTGCTCGCCCGCCGGGTCCGAAATCAAATCCTGACGTATCTCGATCCCCGTGTTCATCAGCCCACGCGCTTCGCCATGCACGGGAATTGTGTAGTCGGTCTCGTCGCTGACCGCATAGGGCTCGTTGTCGCCGACCACGAGGTCGCCCTCGGCGCGCAGCAGCTTCAGCAGCAGGGGCGGCAGGTGCGTGTCGCGGTGATAGAGCGTGCCGATATGCCAGGGCCGCGCGATCCCGGCATACACGGGCGTAAAGCTGTGGAGCGACACCAGCACCGTCGGCCGTCCGGCGCTGCCGCGCTGATCGATGATCTCGTCGATGCGGCGATGATAGGGATCGAAGATATGCGCGCGCCGCAGCGCCGCGGCCTCGCGCGAAAGGCCCTCATTGCCTGATATCGTCGTCGCCTCGCTGATGCGCGGGATCGAGCTTGCGACATCGGGGGGGCGGTTGCAGTCGATGACGAGCCGCGAATACCGCTGCACGATCAAATGGGCGTCGAGATGTTTTGAGAGCGCCTCCGCGACGCCGGCAATGCCGATGTCCCAGGCGATGTGGCGCACCAGCTCGCTCGCGGGCAGGCCGAGATCGCCGAGCACGCGCGGGATCAGCCGGCCATAATGGTCGCAGGTCAAGAGGAAGGGAGAGCGTCCGCCGGCATTGAATTCGCGGACCGGAGGAACCTCTTCGGGCTTGAGGAGTAGTGATGTGTCGGCGGCGGCGGCCAAAGCATTTTCCTTGAACTGATGCCTATCGAAGCGGCATTCCGATCTACAATTAAGCAGGGTACCTAGCAGGGTTCGACCTAGATTGAACGTCCCAGAATCGAAGATTGTTTGACGATGCCGCTCCTGACCATCAACCACAAGACCGTTTATCGCTACGACCGCCCGGTCGCGTTCGGCGAACACCGGATCATGCTGCGCCCGCGCGACGGCCACGATCTGCGCGTGCTGTCGAGCCACCTCGACATCGCGCCGCAGCCGATGCGGCTGCGCTGGATCCATGACGTGTTCGGCAACAGCGTGGCGATCGCAACCTTCGACGAGCGCGCCAGCGCTCTGTCATTCACCTCGACCGTGACGGTGGAGCACAATCCGGAGGAAGAGTTCGCGCTCACGCCGGATGATCCGGCCTATTTTTATCCCTTCATCTACGACACCGAAGAATTTCTCGACCTGCAGCAGTTCGTGACATCGCAATATGGCGATCCGAATGGCGAACTGTCGGCCTGGGCGCGAAACTTCCTCGACGCCGAGGGGCCGACGCCGACCTTCAACATCCTGAGCGGCATGACCCATCGCATCCGCGCGGCCTTTACTTACCGCAAGCGCCACGAGCAGGGCACCCAGCACCCGCTCGACACGCTGCAGACCGGCTCCGGCACCTGCCGCGACTACGCGCTGTTCATGATCGAGGCGCTGCGCCGGCTCGGCATCGCCGCGCGTTTCGTCTCCGGCTATGTCTTCATTCCCGGCGATCGCGCCCATGGCTATGTCGGCGGCGGCTCCACCCATGCCTGGGTGCAGGTCTACCTGCCGAGCGCGGGCTGGATCGAGTTCGATCCGACCAACGGCATCGTCGGCAGCCGCGACCTGATCCGCGTGGCGGTGGCGCGCGATCCGCGCCAGGCGATCCCGCTGCACGGCACCTATCTCGGTTCGCCCGATGCGTTCGCCGGCATGGAGGTGAACATCAACGTCGTCTCGACCGGCGAACCGCAACCCGAAGCGCCGCAGGCGGAGAAGGTCTGAACATGGAAATCAGAGTCGGCTTCGAAATTTCATATGTGGCGGTGCAGCCGACGCCGATGGTGATCATGCTGTCGATCCATCCGTCGCGTTTCTCCGATATCGTCGGCACCGAACGGATCGTGGCTGAGCCAAACGTGCCGATCGGTTTCTACCGCGACAGCTTTGGCAATGTGTGCGGCCGCCTCGTCGCGCCGGCCGGCGGTGTGACGCTGCGCGGCGACGCGCTGGTACGCGATTCCGGGCTGCCCGATGTGGTAATGCCCACCGCGCAGCAATTGCCGATCGATCAGTTGCCCGACGAGGTCCTGCAATATCTGATGCCGAGCCGCTATTGCGAGACCGACAAGCTGACCGACATCGCCTGGTCGCTGTTCGGCAACACACCGCAAGGCTGGGCGCGGGTGCAGGCGATCGTCGACTTCGTGCACAACCACGTCACCTTCGGCTACCAGCACGCCCATCACATGAAGTCGGCGCACGACGTCTACGAGGAGCGTGCCGGCGTTTGCCGCGATTTCGCGCACCTCGCGCTGACGTTCTGCCGTTGCATGAACATCCCGGCGCGCTATTGCACCGGCTATCTAGGCGACATCGGCGTGCCGCGCGATCCCGCGCCGATGGATTTTTCCGGCTGGTTCCAGGTCTATCTCTCCGGCCAGTGGTACACGTTCGACGCGCGCCACAACGTGCCCCGGGCCGGCCGCATCCTGATGGGCACCGGCCGCGACGCCGCCGATGTCGCGCTGACCACGAGCTTTGGGCGGATGGACCTGGTGAAGTTTTTCGTCATCAGCGACGAGGTCGTACCGGCGTAAGAGGCGCTCCACTTCCTCTCCCCGTTCTTCACGGGGTCGAGACGCGCGAAGCTCGCTCTTAGAGGGTCGGGGTGAGGGGCTGCTTCCGCGAGCTGTGAACGTCGTGAGACCTGTACCCCCTCACAAGGATTGCTTCGCAATCCGACCTCTCCCCGCAAGCGGGGTGAGGTTGAAAATTGGCACACGCTCTGCCCATCGCGCCATGGATTGCTTCGCTGCGCTCCCGATGACATAAAACATCCATGATTTCAGATCGTCTCTTCGTCTACGGCACGCTGATGCGTGGCTTCGACCATCCGATGGCGCAGTTGCTGTCGCGCAGCGCGGAGTTTTTAGGGGCCGCCACCTGCTGCGGCCGACTCTACCTCATCAAACATTACCCGGGGCTCGTGCTCTCGGACGATCCCGCCGAAATCGTGTTCGGCGAACTGTACCGCCTGCGCGACCGCGATGCGCTGCTCGGCGCGCTCGACATGTACGAAGCCTGCGGCGAAGGCTTTCCGGTGCCGACCGAATACATCCGCCGCATGCTGCCGGTGGCTCATGAAGAGGGGACGGCCGGCGAGGCGTGGACTTATGTCTACAACTGGCCCGTCACCGGTCTGCCGCAGATCGCCTCGGGGAAGTTTCTGGAGATGTAAGGCGACCTAGGCCGCGGTGAGACGTCGGCCATTGGGAGTGCAAGCAACGGGAGCGCGTACTCACAATCCACCATGCGTGCGGGCATTGCGCTCAGGAGACATCGACTTTGCATACGCAAATGTCCGCTTTGGCCTCACGAACGGACCCATGACGCGCCGGTTGCAGGCGATCATCTGAAGATCTTCGATGCCCGTTCACCACGCGGTGACACGATTCTCCGGCGGCAACCACATCGGATCGCCAGGCTTGATGCCGAAGGCCGTGTAGAACGCGTCAAGATGCAGAAGCGGGGCTACTGCGCGATAGGCATTCGGCGGATGGGCGTCGCGGGCGACCTGAGACCGCAAGACCTCGTCCTGACCCTTCCACGCCCAAATTTGCGTCCAGGCCAAGAAGCACCTCTGATCCTGTGTCTGACCGTTGTGGACGACATCCTCTTCGGGGTGTTTCGCGAGATATGTTCGCAACGCGGCATGGGCCAAGGTGATTCCACCCAGATCAGCCATGTTCTCACCGACCTGCTGCGCACCGCTGCCGTTTCTGAGGCCGGGTAGCACCTCATAGGCGTTAGCCTGTGTGACCAGCCTATGCGCCAATGCGTCAAAGGCCTCCACGTCCGCGGGCTGCCACCAGTTCCGCAGATTTCCCTCCTTGTCGAACTGCTTGCCCGTCCAGTCGAAGCCATGGGTCATCTCGTGGCCGAGAACCGCACCCATGCGGCAGAAGTTAACGGCGGGATCGCGCTTGGGATCGAACATCGGCGGCTGGATGATCGCGGCGGGGACTTCGAAGCCATTGATCAACGGATTGTAGCCAGCATTGACCACCATGGGTAAACCGTCGGGCGTATTGAAGTATTCACGCTCCACCGGCTGGCCAATCTTCTTGCGCTGCCGTTCCGTTATGAAACGTGAGATTGCCGTAACCGAGGCGACGAGATCATCGGTCACCTCGACTTGCGAGTAGTCGATCCATTTTTCGGGATAGCCAATCTTGAAGGAAAGCTTGTCCAGCTTCTCGATGGCGGCAGCGCGGGTCTGATCCGATAACCACGTCCGCCCAGGCATCCGCTCGACGAAGGCGCCCTTGATCAGGCCGACCATTTCGGCGGCTTTTTGCCGGGTTTCGTCGGGGAAAAAATTGTCGGTGTAAAGTTTGCTGACCGGCTGACCAAGTTTTGCCTTGATCAACTCGAGGGCTCGTTCCTCCATCGCGGGAAGAACGCTGACGCCGAACAACGCCTTGTTCAAGCCGAGAAGAGGCGCGTCGAATTTCGTGCCGAGATAGGGCGAGAACGCGAGGATCACCCGCAGCCTCGCGTAGTCGCGCATATCCTGAATTGAACGCTCTCGCTGCAGGCTGGACAGCGCTGGCAGATACCGGGGTTCAGTCAGGATTAGCCGATCGGGCGTTGGAAATTTCAACGTATTAAGGAAGAGTTGAAGGTCGAGCCGCGGAATTTGCGATTGCAACTCGGCGAGCGTTGTCGGGTTGTAGGCCTTGCTGGGGTTGTGGGCCTCGACGGGCGTAAGTTTGGCCGCGTGAAGCTTGCGATCGATCGAGATCGACAACTCGGCAATGCGTGCGGCTTCGGCTTCGGGCGTGCCGGCGATCTTCAATGTCTCGATCAGGAACGTGCGGTAGCCAGTGATGCGCGGTCCGCCATCGGTCTCTTCAAAGACATCCTCCAAATTGTCGGGTAGGCCTAATGCGCCGCCGTCGACGAACATGGCATTGACCTTGTTATTCACGAAATCCACGCTTGGCCCGATATTAAGGAAAAGCGTCGGGCCGCCGTCCTCGACCATCTGCGCCATGAAGCGCACAAGTCCATTCATGTCCTGAATTGCTTCGACGCGATCGAGATAGGGTTTGATCGGCGCCATGTCCGCGGCGTTGCGCGCATCCACATTCATGTAGGCGTTATAGAACGTGCCGACTTGCTGAGCCGGACTGCCCTCTGGCGCGGTCTTCGCGTCCTTGGCGGCTTGTTTGAGTACCTGCCGCATCTGCTCCTCAACGCGATCCGCTACCACTTCAAAGAAACCATAGCCGCCATGGCGCTCCGGCCGCGTCACACGCTTCAGCCAGCCACCCGCGGCGTAGCGATAGAAATCGCGGGCTGGAGCGATCGAGGTATCCTGGTTCTCGATGCTGAAGGCCATTTGATCGGGCCCGATCTCGACGAGTCGGTCGGCATTCTGCGCGACGGCCCGATCTCCACAGGCAATGGCAAGAACCACCAATGCAGCGCGCGCCGCCCGTTTACCGCTTGCGCCGGAAGTCTTTTGCAGTCTCGGATTTGCAGACAAATGACCCACCATGAAACGCATGTGCTTAGCTCCAAGCGTATGTGATAAAGTACCTTTCTCCAGACTTCCTATTCGCCGTCCGAGGTCATTGCCCTGATGTGATCGAAGGACCGCCCGGCGTCGAAGATGCAGCGCAGCTTCTTGATGCCATTTGCTCCCTTGTCAGCCGTGCCGTCGATCTCGTATCCGGTCGCGACGCGTGTTACGGCGCCCGCGGCAATCTGCTTCGGCCGTACGCCGTACATGCCTGCCGCCTCGCCCTTGCAACGATCCTGCATGGCGATGTCGGAGGTGGCCGCGCTCGCACCGCCGGGCGTGCCCGTGATCTCGACGGTCAGCCTGTAGCGGCACGTCTCGTTCCGGCGCGCT
>CADEDX010000439.1 GCA_902826195.1 uncultured Bradyrhizobium sp.
GATCGCGGTCTCCTGTCCCTGGATGCGGCCGTATTGGGTGGCGAACTGCTCCGTCACCAGGCCATGTACGGTGTTGACGACGCCCTCGGCGACGTCGGCAAAGGCGACGCTGGCCTGCTGGGCGGACACCGTGCCGGAGAGGATGCGGGTGCCGATCAAAAACAGGCTTTCCTGGCCAAACAGCCGCAGGCGATCGAGAAAATCCTCGTAGGAATCCGCGTCCTTCAGCGTCGCCGCCAGCCGCGCCGACAGTTCCTTCTGGTCCGGCATCGCGCCGAAGAAGCGCGGGTCGATCAGGCCATCCATGATCTGCGGTTGCCGCGCCAGCATGTCGCCGAGCCGCGGCGCAGCGCCGAGGATCAGCGCCACCAGCGCCACCAGATCGCGGTTCTCCCGCAACAGCGAAATCAGCCGGCCGCCGCGTTGCAGGGCGCCGAGGAAACGATCGAACGCGATCACGGCGTCATCGGGGTCTTCGGCATGCGCCAGCCCGTCGATCAGCCCGGGCACGAATTCGATGAAGGCAGCTTTTGTGGCTTCGTTGCGCAGCGCGCGGTAATTGCCCTGCATCCAGAGCTGCACCGTGCCGGTCACCGCGACCGGCTTCTTGAAGCCGAGCGTCGCCAGATGGTCGAGCAGACGCTTATCCTCAGGACCCGCGGCGTAATCGACCTGCGGCAGCTTCACCGTGCCGGTCGGATCGCCCTCGAACAGCTTTCCGTAATGGCCCTGCACGATATCGAGATGGCCGAGCAGATCTTTTGCAAAGGCCGCCCGGCTCTCATAGCCGAAGAAGTTGGCAAAGCGCTCGACCGCCTCGACATCATCCGGCAGCGAATGCGTCTGCTCGTCCGCGATCATCTGCAGCCGGTGCTCGACGCGGCGCAGGAACTCGTAAGCCGCCGTCAGTTGCTCGCAGGCTTGGAGCGTGATCCAGTTGCTGGCGGCCAGCACCTGCAATGCCTGTAGCGTCGGCCGTACCCGCAATTCCGGGTGACGCCCGCCGGCAATGAGCTGCTGGGTCTGCGCGAAAAACTCGATCTCGCGGATGCCGCCGCGGCCGACCTTGACGTTGTGGCCTTCCACCGCGATCTCGCTCTGGCCGCGATAGGTCTGCATCTGCCGCTTCATGTCGTGGACGTCGGCGAGTGCTGCGAAATCCAGATGCTTGCGCCAGACGAACGGCGATAGTTCCGCGACCAGCGCGGCACCCGCCTTGGCGTCGCCGGCGCAGACGCGCGCCTTGATCATCGCCGCGCGCTCCCAGGTCCGCCCTTCCCGCTCGTAGTAATGCAGCGCAGCGTCGGTCGACATCGCCACCTGCGTCGAGGCCGGATCGGGCCGCAGCCGCAGATCGACCCGGAACACATAGCCTTCGCCGGAGCGCTGCTGCAGCAGCCGCGCGAGCGCCTGCGTGACGCGCACAAAGAACGGCGCGGGTTCGATGTCGGCAGCAAGCGAGGTCGCGGCCGGATCGAAGAACACGATCAGGTCGATGTCGCTGGAATAGTTCAGTTCGCCGGCGCCCATCTTGCCCATGGCGAGCACGATCAGGCCGCAGCCGTCCTCCGGCCGGTCCGGATCGGCGGCTGTCATGCGGCCGCGCGCGACCTCCTGGCGGAGCAGGAAGCGCAGCCCCGCCTGGACGGAATTGACCGCCAGATCGGTCAGCGCCGCCGTCACCCGCATCACCGGCCAGACCCCGCCGATGTCGCACAGCGCGATCATCAGCGCCGCCTCCGCCTTCATGCGGCGAAGCGGCGCCATCACGTCCGCCTCGCTTGCGGCGGCCAGCACGTCGCGCGCAGTGTTCTTAATCAGCGCGGCGAGATGCGCTTCCGGGTCGCAGGCCAGGATACGGACCAGCCGCGCGGCATCGGCGCGGATCAGGTCGAACAGGTAGGGTGAGAATTCGGCGATCCCGAGCAGGATTGTCCGCGCGGCCGGACGGTCCAGCCACGCGCGGATGTCAGCCGACTGTTGCGGCTCCAGTTCGGCGAGCCAGTCTTTCAGGCGTTGTTCGGCGGTGCTGCTGGCAATGACATGCGGCCCGCTCACGAACCGCGCGGCCAAGGCGGAGGAATTCATGCCACCTTCTGTGGCACATCCGGCGTTTGGGCCGCAAGCCTGTCACCCGCGGCAGATCGGGCCGGAATGACAAGCATCGCGGTCAGGCCGGGATGCGAATCGCCGAGCCGGAGTTCACCCCCGTGCAGGGTCGCCACCGCCGACGCCAGGCTCAGGCCAAGCCCGGAACCCGGCAGTGTCCGGCTGGCCTCCAGCCGCACGAACCGTTCGACCGCATGCTTGCGATCCGCTTCGGGAATGCCGGGACCGTGGTCGGTGACACTGAGCAGCACACGGTCGCCTTCCCGGCGGGACTCGATCAAAATCTCCCTGCTCCGCGCGGCGACGGCTGGATCCAGCGGCTGCACCACCGGCGATGGCTTGCCGTATTTGATCGCGTTCTCGACCAGATTGGCGAGCGCCTGGCTAATCAATTCGCGGTTGCCATGCAACGGCGCGGTCGATGCCGCGACCCGCAGCGTCATGCCGTCGTCCTCGGCCAGCGGTTCGTACAATTCGTGGATGCCCCGGGCGACGTCGGCGGCGTCGAAATCGTCCATGTTGCCGCGCGCCTGCCCTGACTCGGCTCGCGCGATCATCAGCAGCGCGTTGAAGGTGCGGATCAGGCCGTCGGATTCCTCGATGGTCCGCTCCAGCGCGGCGCGGTATTCGGCCTCGCTGCCAGAACGCGCCAGCGCCTCCTCGGCGCGGTTACGCAGACGTGTCAGCGGCGTCTTCAAATCGTGGGCGATGTTGTCGGAGACTTCCTTCAGCCCCGTCATCAGCGCTTCGATGCGCTCCAGCATAACGTTGAGATTTTCCGCCAGACGATCGAGTTCGTCACCGGAACGCCCGACCGGGAGACGCCCGGAAAGATCGCCGGCCATGATGCGCTGGGTGGTGCCGGTCATCGCATCGATCCGCCGCAGCACCCGTCGTGCCACGAAGATACCGCCGCCGATGCCGAGCACGATGACCACCAGGACCGACCATTGCGCGGCTTTGGCGACGATGCCGAACAGACGCCGCCGCTCCTCGAGGTCGCGCCCGACCAGAAGTCGAAAACCGTTGGTGAGTTCCGTGACGCGCACCAGGGCGCGGTGCTCTGCCGTCTCCCGCTCGTCGAGCCGACGATAGCGGGTTTCCGACCAGCCGATCGAAGCCATAACCCCTGGCGCCAACGCGTCGACATTGCCGGCGACCGCTTTGCCCTCCGGCGTCGTGACGAGATAGAGATTGGCGCCCGGCCGCAATGCACGGTTGGCAAGCGCCCAGGCCAGACCTTGCAGGCCACGATGATTGTAGACGTCGGTGATCTCAGAGATTTCGACGTTCACCGTAGCGGTGATCTGCTCGTTGATCAGCCGCCGCGTGTTCCATGCAAAATAGCCGAGCAGCGACGCCGCAAATAGCGCAAACAAGAACAGATAGACCAGCGTCAGTCGGAACGCCGTGGTGCGGACCAGTTTACCGAAGGCCGTCACGGATCATGTATCCAATAATCGGGTTACATCGCCCTCTACACATTTCCACCATCCTCCAAAACATGAATTATAACAACAACATCGTTCTACCACGTTCCATGTCTCTCCACCGGACGCCACGCAAGAGGGGCAAAAAATAGGTAATATCTGGCGTATTGCCATAGCTAAGTATCCCTATCGGCGGTAACTTCGATTGAAGGTCGGTAATTCACCTTGGCCCGGGCATGGCCCAAAGGTCCAACCATCAGTGACGGCCTTCGGTAAACCGCTCAGGAACCCTAAAATGCCACTCAACCCTAACCAAGTTAAAACCCTGTCATCCGGCGCCCATGCCGATGGCGGCGGGCTTTATCTCATCGTCCGCGACCGTGGCGAGCGGACGGCAGAACGGGTCTGGGCCTTCCGTTTCACCGCGCCGGACGGCAAGCGGGCGCAGATGGAGTTTGCCAAGGTCGGCGACCGCGACGACATCGACCGAATGACCCTGAGCAAGGCGCGCGAAACCGCCCGCGATTACAGGTTCGCCCTCAAGCAACACGGCACCGATCCCCGCGCCAAAAGGCAACTCGAAGCCAAGGGCGGCACGACGTTCAAGGAGTATGCCGAGCAAACCTATCCCAGCTGGTGCGTGGGCAAGTCCAAGGACGAGCCCAAGCAATGGGCGCGCTCGATGCGCGACGTGCCGAGCCTGCACGCCCTGAAACTGCACGAGATCGACAACACCCACATCATTGCCGCGCTGAAACTGATCTGGTTTGAAAAGCCGATCACCGCCGACCGCACCCGCCAGCGCATCGAAAAGCTGCTGGACGCGGCCAAGGTGGAAAAGTTGCGAACCGGCGAGAACCCCGCCGCATGGCGCGGCAACCTGAAATTCGTGCTGCCATCCGCCCGAAAGCTCAACAAGAAGAAGGGCCACGCCTCGCTCCCCTACGCCAAGGCCCCCGCTCTGATGCAAGCGCTGCGCTACGAACCCGGCAACTCCGCCCGCTGCGTCGAGGTCGGCATGCTAACGGCCACCCGCAGTCAGGAAATCCGCTGGATGGAGTGGAGCGAACTCGACCTTGACGACGCCAAGACGTGGCTGATCCCCGGCACGAAGATGAAGATCAAGGGCGAGACCGCCGATGGCAGGCCTCACCTGATCCCGCTTTCCGATCAAGCCATAGAAATCATCCGCTCGATGTCGCGCGTCGGCAAATACGTCTTCCCCAGCGACGCCGATCAGATCACCGAACACCAGCCCTTTCTCGCCAACGCGCTCAGCGGCTGCCTCGCACGTACCAACCAGCGCACCACCATGCACGGCCTGCGAACCACGTTCCGCAACTGGGGGGCAGATAGCCGCGAGCATAATTTCCGGCGCGAAGTGCTTGAGTTCTGCCTCTCGCACCGTGTCGGCGACGAGGCCGAGCTGTCGTATTGGACAAGCGAAATGCTCGACCGGCGGCGCGAGGTGATGCAAGCGTGGGCGGATTTCGTCACGCGCAAGGCCGATAAAAAAGCCGGTGCAAAAACGAAAGCCAAGAAGCCCTCGCTGCGGCTAGTCGCCTGACCGTCAAACCAGACGCAAAGGGCCGTCCCTCATTCGGGGCAGTCTTTTTTTGTTCGCCAACCCTGCCGTTGGTGCAATGATAACGACCGGGCCGGTGCGCTCTCAACGCACCAACCCGATCTAGACCAACCCTGTGAGATCAGCACATGGTTAAGCTTGTTATCGATCTTACACCAGAACAACGCGCCGCCGCAGCGGAGCGCGAGCGGCTCATTAAGCTGATCGGCGAAAAGCACGGCCTGAAGGCCGTACAGGAGAACTTGCAGCGGATCGGCGAAAAGCACGGCCTGAAGGCCGCACAGGAGAACTTGCGGCGGATCGGCGAGAAGCTAGGCCGTGTCTCTGAAACGCTCCGCAAGGCAAAGACGGCACCGCCAAGCCCACAAAAGCCAACACGTCAACGGCGGAAGGGCGGTGGCCGCAAACCTTTGTTTGATGAGAAACAAAGAACGTGGCTGCAGAAACAATACAGCCATGACCTGAAGACCGATCCGCGACTGGCTTTGGATAAGATCGCGCTCCCGCACGTGAAGGGATTGGCAAAGACCAAGTTTGGGATTGTTGCCGAGGACAGCACGCTACTCAGGCAGATCATCCGCCCGATGCGGCGCTTCGTCAGGCAAAAATAACGACCAGCGCAGGTAACAATAACGACGCCGCGCTTATTTCTGATTATTGTTGTCAATCAAACAATCTTCCCACAGTGCTCCGATCGGCTTTGATGTGAACTCACATCATTCGTGGGAGAAAACAACATGGCCCGCTCCGAAGCCGCCGCGCTCGATGACGCCGACGCCTATAGCATCGAAGAATTTTGCCGAAGACACCGCCTCTCGGTGGCGCTTTTCTACAAAATGAAGGCTGAGATGCCCGCCGTCTTCCGTGTTGGCACGCGCGTGCTGGTTTCGAAAGAAGCCGCAGCGAGGTGGCGCAGGCAGCGCGAGCA
>CADEDX010000440.1 GCA_902826195.1 uncultured Bradyrhizobium sp.
GCCGGCATCAAGGTCGTGGAGACCGCCGGCAACAAGCCGCAGGAGCATGTCGACGAATTCAAGAAGCATGGCATCAAGATCATCCACAAATGCACCAGCGTCCGTCACGGCCTGTCGGCGGAGCGGATGGGCGTCGACGCCATCTCGATCGACGGATTTGAATGCGCCGGCCATCCCGGCGAGGACGACACGCCCGGCCTGATCCTGATCCCGGCCGCCGCCGACAAGATCAAGATTCCGATGATCGCCTCGGGCGGTTTTGCCGACGGCCGCGGGCTTGTTGCCGCGCTGGCACTCGGCGCCGAAGGCATCAACATGGGCACGCGCTTCATGTGCACCAAGGAGAGCCCGATCCACCAGCTCGTCAAGGAGCGCATCGTCGCCAATGATGAGCGCGAGACCGAACTGATTTTCCGCACCATGCGCAACACCTCGCGCGTCGCCAAGAACGCGATCTCGAGCAAGGTGGTCGCGATGGAGAAGGAAGGCGCAAAATTCGAGGACGTGCGCGAACTCGTCGCCGGCGCCCGCGGCAAGATGGTCTATGCCACCGGCGATGCCGACGAGGGCATCTGGTCGGCCGGCCAGGTCCAGGGCCTGATCCATGACATCCCGACCTGCGCCGAACTGGTGTCGCGCATCATGCGCGACGCGGAAGCGATTATCCGCAGCCGGCTCGAAGGCATGGTGTCGGGCGCGCAGCGCCAGGCCGCGGAATAAGCGGATTCACGCGAAGAAGAGACGGGCCGCCGAACAGGTGGTCTGCGCCTCCAATCAAGAGAAGAGCCCATGAAAGCCTATGTCTACGGCGCCAACGGCCCTGAGATCACCGACATTGCAAAACCCTCGCCGAAGGGCACGCAGGTGCTGGTCAAGGTCCATGCCTGCGGCCTCAACCGCGCCGACCTCGGCATGACCAAGGGCCATGTGCACGGCTCGGCCGGCGGCGTCGGCACCGTGCTTGGCATGGAATGGGCGGGCGAAGTTGTTGAGCTTGGCCCCGACGCCAAAGGCGTCAAAGTCGGCGACAAGATCATGGGCTCCGGTGGCTCGGCGTTCGCCGAATACACGCTGGCCGACCACGGCCGGCTGTTCCGGGCCCCCTCGAACATGAATTTTGAGGAAGCGGCCACCCTGCCCGTTGCGCTTGCCACCATGCACAACGCGGTCGTCACGGCAGGCGCGCTGCAGAAGGGCCAGACCGTGCTGATCCAGGGCGCCAGTTCCGGCGTCGGGCTGATGGCGATGCAGATTGCAAAATTCAAGGGCGCCAAACTCGTGGTCGGCTCGTCCACGGATGCGATGCGCCGCGGCCGGCTGATGGAATACGGCGCCGATCTGGCGATCGACTCCAAGGACCCCGGCTGGGTCGACCAGGTGCTGCAGGCCACCGGCGGCGAAGGCGTCGATCTCATTGTCGATCAGGTCTCAGGTCCCGTGGCGAACCAGAATCTGAAAGCCACCAAGGTCAAGGGCCGCATTGTCAATGTCGGCCGGCTCGGCGGCACCCATGGCGACTTCAACTTCGACCTGCACGCCGCCCGCCGCATCAACTATATCGGCGTCACCTTCCGCACCCGCACCATCGAGGAAGTCCGCGAGATCTTTGACGAGGTGCGCAAAGACATCTGGGGCGCGGTGGAATCGCGAAAGCTGCAATTGCCGATCGACAAGGTCTACCCGTTCGCCGAGATCGGAGCAGCGTTCGAGCACATGGAGGCCAACAAGCACCTCGGCAAGATCGTGGTGACGCTGTAGGTGCATCGCCAAGCACGTAGAATCCGCGCGCAATCCGGGATTATTCCAGCGGCCGCTCCGTTACGTCGAGAATCGAACCGACGCCCTGCCGTAGATCTCCTGTTGCCGCGCCCTCCAGTGCGAAGGCGCAGAGCGAACGGCCGGTGACATCGTAGACATGACCGAAGGAATGCGTGGCAGGCGGCGCCTCCGGCTGCGCCGTGTCGATCAGGGCGACCCAGTGCCGACCTTCGGCCACCTCGGGCAGCGTGAACGGCACGACGTCGTGATGGGCGTTGAAGACGAGCAACAGCGTCGCGTCCGATCCGCGCCGCTGGATGCCGCTTTCCTGCGCGCGGCCGTCGAGCAGCATGCCAAAGCAGCGGGCGTTGCCGTCCTGCCATTGCTCGGTCGTCATTTCTGTGGCCGCAGGGGTGAGCCATGTGACGTCGGTAACGTCGAGTTCCTCGTTGCGGGAGCCGACCAGAAAGCGGCTGCGATACAGAATCGGAAACGCTTTGCGCGTGGCGATCAGACGGCGGGTGAATTCCCGCAGTGCGCGGCCGCGCGGCGGTATCCCGAGCCAGTTCGGCCAGTTGATATCGTTGTCCTGCGCATATGCATTGTTGTTGCCGTTCTGCGTATGGCCGAACTCGTCGCCCGCCAGCAGCATCGGCGTGCCGTGCGAGAGCAGCACGGTCGCCAGCAGATTTCGCTTCTGCCGCTCGCGCAACTCCACGATAGCCGGGTCGTCGGTTGGACCCTCCACGCCGTGATTCCAGGAATGGTTGTTGGAATGACCGTCGCGGTTGTCTTCGCCGTTCGCCTCGTTGTGCTTGTCGTTGTAGGATACGAGGTCGTTGAGATTGAAGCCGTCATGGGCAGTGACGAAATTGATGCTGGCCCACGGTTTGCGGCCGCGCTTGTTGAAGAGATCGCCCGATCCCGAAATGCGTTTGGCCAGGTCGGGTAACAGCCCGGCATCGCCCTTCCAGTAGCTGCGCACCGTATCGCGAAACTTGTCGTTCCACTCCGCCCATCCCGGCGGAAACTGGCCTACCTGGTAACCGCCCGGCCCGATGTCCCAAGGCTCGGCGATCAGCTTGACGCCTGACAGCACCGGGTCCTGCCGGCAGGCGTCGAGAAAGCCGCCGCCTTCATCAAAACCGTAGGGCTCGCGCGCGAGAATGGTGGCAAGGTCGAAGCGAAAGCCGTCGACCCGCATCTCGGTCGCCCAATAGCGCAGGGAATCCGCCACCATCTGCAGCACGCGCGGATGCGAGAGATTGACTGTGTTTCCGGTCCCGGTGTCATTGATGTAGTAGCGGCGCTGATCCGGCAGCAGCCGGTAATAGCTCGCGTTGTCGATCCCCTTGAACGACAGCGTCGGTCCCAGCTCGTTGCCCTCGGCGGTATGGTTGTAGACGACATCCAGGATCACCTCGAGTCCATGGGTGTGGAACTGGTTGATCATGGTCTTGAATTCGCTGGCTCCGTCGGTGCGCAGATAGCGCGTCTCCGGCGCGAAGAAGCCGATCGAATTGTAACCCCAGTAGTTCCGCAGGCCCTTGTCGACGAGATAGCTGTCGTCGACGAAGGAATGGATCGGCAGCAGTTCGACGCTAGTGACGCCGAGCGAGCGCAGGTAGGCCGGGATCGCGGGATGAGACAGGCCGGCGAAGGTGCCTCGGTCGGCTTCCGGAATCAGCGGGTGACGCTGGGTAAAACCCTTGACGTGCATCTCGTAGATGATGGTGCGCGCCCATGACGTCTCCGGTTTGCGGGACGTCCCCCAGGTAAATGCCGGATCGATGACGCGACATTTGAGCATGTAAGGCGCGCTGTCGCGCCCGTCGAAGGATTTGTCCTTGTCGGGATGGTCAAGCTGGTAGCCAAACAGCTCCGGGGCCCACTGCAGCTGGCCGACAAGCTGCTTGGCGTAGGGATCGATCAACAGCTTGTTCGAATTGAACCGATGCCCGGCATCCGGCTCGTAGGGCCCGTGTACGCGATAGCCGTAGACGGTGCCGGGGCGCGCGGTCGGCAGGTAGCCGTGCCAGACTTCGTCGGTGTATTCGGGCAGGTCGAACCGCTCGATTTCGTTCTCGCCGGCGTCGTCGAAGATGCAGAGCTCGACCCTGGTGGCGTGCGCCGAGAACAGCGCAAAATTAACGCCGAGGCCATCCCATGTCGCGCCAAGCGGAAAAGGCCTGCCTTCGCGGATGGTCGAGCGCCGCAACGCCATGGCAGCGCCGAGCAGCGACTGGTTCGGTGATGGTCTGAGCGGTTTCATGTGCGGCGGTCCCCTTGCGCGGCAACCGCCCGGCGGCCCAATAAGTTCCATCTCGCTGCGCAATAATGCCCACAGGGCACATTGGCGGAGCGTAATTCGCCATCTCTCAACAAGGCGGCGGATTACACTGCGCTTATCCGCCCTACGCCCTTATCACCGCGGCTCGCCGGAAAATCCCTGCCGCAGCGCCGCCAGCCGGTCGAGGGCGGCTTGCGGCAGCGGACCTTTTTCAACGGCAGCAAGCGCGTCCTCGAATTGCTGCGGCGCCGCCATACCGACCAAAATCGTGCCCATCGCCGGATGCGACAGCGCAAACCGCGTGGCGGCTTCGGTCAGGCTCGCGGCGAACCCCTCCTCCACCAGCGGCATCAGGCGGCGCGAGCGATCGATGTCGGCATCGTAGCGCATCGCCGAGCCGATCGGCTCAGGGGCCGGGCTTGCAATCGGATGACGCTCGGCCGAGCCCGACAGCGCACCGCCGGCCAGCACGCGAATGCCCACGACGCCGACGCCGGCAGCCGCGGTCGCATCGAATAGCCGGGCATAATCCTGCGCCGGATAGCCCGCCGGCATTTCGACCGCCGCCGACGGATTGAGCATGTTGTAGACGACCTGCGCGCTGTCGAAGACGCGCGCCTCGATCACCTGATGCAGCGCCGCCGTGTCGCCGACAGCCGTCAGCCCGAGGAAGCGGATCTTGCCGTGCTGGCGCAGCCGCTCGAAAGCGGGCGCCACCTCGTCGAGTACCTGCCGGACGCTCAGCGACGATCCGCCGCCGTTTTCGGTGATTGGGCTATGGAGATGAAAGATATCAACCTGCTCAAGGCGTAGCCGCACCAGGCTGCCTTCGAGCGACGTATTGACGGCATCGTCGAAGCGGCCGAAGTCGCTCGGCGGCACGCGGACCTTGGTGCCGACGACGACATTGGCCGGTTTCAGCTTCTGCAGGATGCGACCAAGATTCCTTTCCGATTCCCCGTCGCCATACTGAACCGCCGTGTCGAAATAATTGACGCCCGCCGCAATCGCCCGCGCGACGGTGCGCTCCTGGTCGGCGGCATCGCCGCGCACCATCAATCCGCCGACGGCGCCGCAGCCAAAGCCCAGCACCGAGAGCGGCAATTTCGTACGCCCAAAGTCCCGCATTTGCATCGCCGATCCTCCGGTGGTCCGGAGATTATGCGATGTCGAGAGGCGCTTGCTCAACCCTGATTTGCCACGATGGTCGAACTCGGCGGGACGCCGCTTTCGATTTGATGACCCGGCTAGACTTCATCCTGAGGAGGCTCAAAAGCGCCGTCTCGAAGGATGAATGGCACCCGCCGGGCAACATGGTTCGAGACGGCGCTTGCGCGCCTCACCAAGAGGATTAGCGTTCAGATCTCCCGGAACGACACCAGGCGGCGCTGCGTCTCGTCCCACAGCACCAGCCGCACGCACCGAAAGCTCTGCAGCAGCGTGATGCGGCCGACGTCACGCAGTTCGGGATGGTCGTGCAGCACCCGCGACAGCCGATAATAGGGAATGCGGCTACTAAGGTGATGCACGTGATGAACGCCAATGTTGGCGGTGAACCAGCGCAGCCACGCCGGCAGGTCGTAATGCGAGCTGCCGTGCAGCGCAGCCTGTTGCAGGCTCCAACCCTCGTTGCGGTCCCACACCGTGTGCTCGAACTGGTGCTGCACATAGAACAGCCATACGCCCGCGGTGCCGGCCAGCAGCGTGATCGGAAGGTGCACCAGCAAAAACGCCTTGATGCCTATGAACCAGGTGAGCGTGGCGACGATAGCGGCGATCGCGAGATTGGTTATCATCGTGCTGACCCAGGGCTGCCACCCTTTGCGCATGAGCGCGGCTGGCGGCATCCGCTGTTGCAGCAGGAACAGATAGGCCGGCCCGACCCCGAACATGATCAGCGGGTGACGGTAAAGCCGGTATTTCAGGCGGCCCCACACCGACAAAGCGCGATATTCGCGAACCGTCAACGTATCGAGA
>CADEDX010000441.1 GCA_902826195.1 uncultured Bradyrhizobium sp.
CGGCCTCATTGATCAGCCGCGCGAGCCAGTCGGTAGACCCCTCGGAGGACGAATAGGGCTGACGGATGCCGGGACAAAGGCCGAAGTCGCCGGCGGGAAGTTCGACCTGGGCGGCGCGCAGCAGCCGCCGAACGATCGCGACGGCAAGGCCGGTGAGCGCAAGCATCGCGCCAAACGCCATGAAACCGATACCGCCGTCATACCACCAGGCAGTTGCAACGATCGCGATGCCCGGCACAAGACCAAACAGTGCACTCAGCCAATACCCACGGATCGCGGTCCAGATCACCGCGACGCGCTCCGATTTGAGCGCGGCGATCAATATATTGAACAGTGGCTTTAGCGGCGGCGCCGGTTGAAACATAGAGAGCAGGCCCGGCCCCACCTCGTTTGGGATATTGGCCAGCCGGTCAAACCCGGCGCCCGGAGTATTGCGCCCATATTCCGCCGCGGCAGCCGCCGCAGCAGCAATGGCCCCGGCCGACGTACCTCCGATGTTTGAAAATCGATACTTCTCGGCCACGGCCGCCAGTGCAAGGGGATAGACCACCCCACTCGTGATACCGCCCTTCATGACGATGTCGCAGGTTTTCTCGGGCTTTCCGTATCGGGATGTCTGGCCTGCCATGATCCCCTCCGCGAAAAGGCGTACGGTGCTACGCGGTTTCCTCAATCTCAAGTAGAATGACGCGCTCCGCGTCGGTGCGCCGCTGTCGGCCGTTTGTCTTGATCGAGAAAACTTGTTGGAAAACTTTGCGTCGCCATGGCCTTACGCCATCGCCAGCCGCTGCCGCGCCCGCATCAACAGCAGCAGCATGATCGTGATGTTCAGCGCGTTCCACGCCAGCCCGTTGGTGAAGGCGGCGGCGTAGGAGCCGGTGGCATCGAAGATGAAGCCGGAGATCCAGCCGCCGAACGACATGCCAAACACCGACGCGAAGATGACTATGCCGACGCGGGTCGCGGCCTCCGAGGCCGGCATCGCCTCGCGCACGATGATCGCGTAGCTCGGCACAATGCCGCCCTGGAACAGGCCGAACATCGCGGAGATGATGTAGAGCGAGGTCAGGCTGTCGAAGAACAGGTAGAACAGCAGCGCGGTTCCCTGCGCGACCGAGCCGATCAGAAGCGTGCGGATGCCGCCGATCCTGTCGGCGAGAAAACCCGAGCCGATCCGGCTGATGATGCCGAAACCCAGCATCAGCGACAGCATCTCGGCGCCGCGCGCCACGCCGTAGCCGAGATCGCCGCAATAGGCGACGATGTGCACCTGCGGCATCGCCATTGCTACGCAGCAGGCGATGCTGGCGAGCCCGAGGATCGCGGTCAGCGCATTGGTGGAAAGCCGCAGGTCGACGCGCGGCGGTGGCGCGTTGACGTGATCGCGCTGCGCGCCGGCCCCCATCAGCATGCGCAGGCCGACCAGCGCCAGCGTCATCGCCACTGCGGTGAAAATGCCGATCGCGATATGGGTGGTGCGCCAGCCCATCCGCTCCATGCCGAAATTCACCAGCGGCGGCCAGATCGTGCCGCCGATGTAATTGCCGCTGGCGGCGATGGCGACGGCCAGTCCGCGGTAGCGGTCGAACCAGTGCGAAGCCTCCGCCATCAGCGGCCCGAACGTGGCGGACGAGGACAGCCCGATGGCGAAATGCACCAGGATGAACTGCCAGATCGAGGACGACATCCCGGCCGCGACATAGCCGAGCCCCAAAATGCCGATGCCGAGCCCGATCGCGGTGACGATGCCGTAGCGGTCGGTGATCTTGCCGGTGAGCACGCCGCCGGAACCGAAACCCAGCATCACCAGGGTGAAGGCCAGCGAGGCGGTGCCGCGGCTGGCGCCGAACTCGTTCTGCACCACCGGAAGCGCCACCACCACCGACCACATGCCGACGCTGCCGAGCGAGCCGATCAGCACGGCGACGGCAAGCCGCAGCCACGCCCGGCGCGAGTCGGGAATAAACAGGTCGGAATGTCGGGAGAGTTCAGAAGAAATTGCCACGGCGCACGCAACTTCGATGGCAATTGGCCCAAGGTCAAGCCATATTGCCGCGATATTGGGCATGCAGATCTGGCGGGGGTGACGGGCGCCTCCACGCGCCGACGTCATTTCCCGGGCGCGTGATGCCGTCCCGAAATGCCGAGGTAGCGGGTTTGATGCTACCGCATCGGCGGGCAATGGCGGGGCGTTTGGATGCGCGCGGCGCCAGAGTTTCCTTTGTTGAATCGCGTATCGCGATTAGGTTTGGCGGCATGTTCGTTCGCTTGACAAGACATGTGCGCGCCAAAGCGGGCTGGGTCATCGCCCTGCTCTACCTGGCCTGCGTGCTCGCCCCTGGTGTGGCGCTGGCGTTCGGCAAAGCCACGACGTGCCCGATGATCGAACCCACGACCACCGACGCCGCGCATATTCACGACGGTACGCAACCGGCGCATGCGGCCGCCGTCGCGCACCAGCATGACGAAGACCATCAACACCATGCCCACTCAGGCGACCCCTCGCATGGTCAAGCCGGGCGCCCACACGGCGACAGCGCGTCGCCGGGGCCATGCTGCGCCATGATGTGCATCTCGGCGATGGCGCCGAATCCGCCGGCAGTCGCAAAACCCTCGACGCCGATTTCGCGCTGC
Source organism: uncultured Bradyrhizobium sp. (assembly GCA_902826195.1). Taxonomy (GTDB): domain Bacteria; phylum Pseudomonadota; class Alphaproteobacteria; order Rhizobiales; family Xanthobacteraceae; genus Bradyrhizobium. The sequence continues at coordinate 2,635 of CADEDX010000441.1, forward strand.
GTCTCCGAGAATTTTCAGCGCCTGCCGGAAGAGGCGCCTCCCCTGCTGTATCGCCCTCCGATCGGCTGATCCGACGTCACGGTGCGTGCGGGCGGCGCTTCGACGGCGCGCGCATGCCTGTCACTCCATTCCGGACCACCGCGTCAACGGCATGCACAGCCGGGTAGCGATGAAACGAAGCTGAGGGAACCCACATGAAGAAAACCATTCACACCGTCGCAGCCGCGACGTTTGCCGCGATCCTGCCGCTGTCCGCAGCCACCGCGCAAACCAACGCCATACAGGGCGAAGTCAGAAAGATCGACGAGGCCGCCGGCAAGGTCACGCTCAAGCACGGCCCCATCAAGAACCTCGGTATGGACGTCGGCATGACCATGACGTTCCGCGTCAAGGAACCAGCAATGCTCAAGGGCATGCAAGTAGGCGACAAGGTCGAATTCGAGGCGGAGCAGGCCGCATCGGGATATACGGTGACGAAGATGCAGAAGAGCAACTGATCGCCGCAGCTCCCTCGTCTCGACATTGCGGCATGAAGCCGTAGGATGGGGTGAACGAAAGCAAGACCCATCGGCGCCATGCGGCGCGGCCATCGAACGCCGCGTCGTGATCGTTGCCTGCACGGTGACGTGGCCGGGCTGGACGCCAATCAACCGAACGGACCGTGCAAGTGATCGAACATCGGGGTTTTCTGCTGCTGCTCATGGTTGTCACCCTGGCGTTTGCCTGGGTGCTGTACCCGTTTTACGGCGCCGTCCTGTGGGCGGTGGTCGTGGCGGTGCTGTTCGCGCCGGTGCATCGCAGGCTGCTGCAATCCATGCCGGACAGGCCAAACCTTGCGGCCGCGCTCACCGTCCTGCTCACCATTGCGATTGTCATCCTGCCGCTCGCCATCGTCGCCACCTCGCTGGTGCAGGAAGCATCCAGCCTGTTCGCCAAGATGCAGTCGGGTGAATACAATCCCGGCAGCTACCTGCAGCGGGTCTTCGACGCGCTGCCGGCATGGGCCACCGGATTGATCAAGCGGTTCAATCTGACCGATTTGTCGGCACTGCGCGAAAAGCTCGCATCCGGCCTGATGACGGGTGGGCAGATTCTCGCGCCGCAGGCGCTGAGCATCGGGATGAACACGTTCGATTTCGTGATCCGCCTCGGCATCATGCTGTACCTGCTGTTCTTCCTGTTGCGCGACGGCAAGGCGCTGGCGTCGGTGATCAGGGAAGCTATTCCGCTGCGCGGCGAGCAGAAGGCCGCGCTGTTCAAAAGGTTTGCCGACGTGGTTCGCGCGACGGTGAAGGGCGGCATCCTGGTTGCGATGGCGCAGGGTACGCTCGGCGGCATCGCATTCTGGTTCCTTGGCATCCATGCCGCGCTGCTATGGGCCGTTCTGATGGCGTTCCTGTCGCTGATCCCCGCGATCGGCGCCACGCTGGTCTGGCTGCCGGTCGCGATCTACTTTTTGGCCACCGGCGCGATCTGGCAGGGCATCGGGTTGGTTCTCTATGGCGTGCTCGTCATTGGCCTCGTGGACAATCTGCTGCGGCCTTTCCTGGTGGGCAAAGGATCGAGGTTGCCGGACTACGTGGTGCTCATCTCCACGCTCGGCGGCATCGAGGTGTTCGGCCTCAACGGCTTTGTCATCGGTCCCGTCATCGCCGCGATGTTCATGGTGAGCTGGGAAATTTTTGTGACGTCGCGGCGAGAGTCGGAAGATGACGCGACGAACCCGTAAGATCACCCCAGTTCGAACGTCGTCACGCCGAATACCCGCTCCGGCCGCAACGGCGGAATCACGCCGGTGTACATGCGCGCCGTCTCGAACACCGGCGTGAGCCCGAAATCCTGCGCCAGCGCGGCCGCCTCGCGGTTGATCCCAGGCACATCGAGAAAAATCTCGCCGCCGCCGACCTTGGCAATCAAGGCGGATAACACCGCTTCGGCATCGGCGCGATTATCGCCGACCAGCGGGCCAACCTTGAAACCGGTGCGGCACGGGCGGATCACGCCCCAGGCAGCAAGCCGGCCGTCGCGCAGCACGGCGCAACCGACGTGGCCGGGCGAACCGATCCTTGCGCGCAGGAACGCAGATCGCCGCGCCGGAAATGCGGTGGCGTCGTCAGCTTCCACCGCCGCGAACGGCACCTCGTTCAACGCGATGATGTCCGCGCGTGATGCGGCAGGTGTCGCGACTGTGCCGCCGTAGCGCACATTGGCGTAGGCAAGTTGGAAGCCGGATTTCTTGTAATTCGCCTGCTGCGCCGTCACGCCATCGAGCCCGATCACGCGCGCTCCGGCATGCGCGATCGCCGCGTTCCATATCTGCAGACCAAGACCTTTGCCGCGCAGATCCGCGCGCACGATGTAGAAGCCGAGAAAGGCAAAGCGCGCATCGTAATTGACGCAGGAGATGGTCGCAGCCGGCGCGCCGTCGAGTTCGCCGATCAGAAAACCTTCCGCGTCGACGGAAGCAAAGCACGCGGCGTCAGCGACGCCGGGATTCCAGCCTTCGGCCGCGGCCCAATCGATGGCGAATGAAATTTGCTCCGGCCGCATCGTTCGTATTGCGAAGCTGGTCATGACGGCGATCCTCGAGTGCCTTCTTCAGCCATCACCTTGCGAACTGCAATTATGAACAAATCGCGTGAGTGACATTCACAACGTGACGATATGCACAGTCCAGAAATGGCACACTTCTTCGCGCAAAATATCATTGCGCGCTTCGCATTGTTTAGCGAAAATTAACCCATGCTGGCTGCGGGGCTGCATTCTTGGAGGCGTCACTCATGTACCGAACATCGCTCACGCTGGCTTGCTGCATTTTTTATTCGGCGGCCGGTTCGGCCAGCGACCTGTCGTCCGTTTACGTCGCGCCCGGTGGAATCTATGCGCCTGCCGCGAACGTTTACGTACGTCCCGGCCCGAGCCAGCGGCCGTACGCGGAAGGAGGCTACGGATATCGTCAGCCCACCTATGTCGATCCCGCCTACCGCGCACCGGCAGCCGTCTATGGCGAATACGGTTCGTCCTACGCTCCGCGGCCGGTTTATTATGATCGCGCGCCTGCCTATTCCGATCGTTACCACGCTCGCGAACGCTACGCGCAGGACTACGACTATGAATATGCGCCGCGGCCGCCGCTGCCGGTTCCCTATCGCTCACGCGCGCGCGCACGGTGCGACGACGGCTATGGCGGATGGACCTACTGCGATTGAGACATCGCTAGCGCATCCCGAATGATGGGTGGAGCGTAAGCGATTCCCATCCTGACTCGTGTGCGGCATTGATAGATTGGAGACCCATCATCTAGTTCAGCTGGATGATGGGTCTCGCTTTTGGTCTACCCATCCTCATATGGGGATTTGAGAGTCAAGGCTGTTCTCCTGGTTTGGGT
>CADEDX010000442.1 GCA_902826195.1 uncultured Bradyrhizobium sp.
TCACGCCCGACTTCGCCTCCCACTTGGTTCCTGTAGCAAGCAACTATTGCCGAACTTTGTGAGAGGGGTGTGTTGATGAGTATGTTTTCTCGACTGGCTATCGCGGTTGGTGGATTCTGTATCATGGCGTCGACGGCCCAAGCGACCGATGTACGGGTGGCCAGGCCCGCGGCTGTCTATGAATCGCCTTACTACAACTGGTCCGGATTCTATGCAGGTGTTTTCGGCGGCGGCGCCCACGGGCTCTGGACCGTCGACTTCTACCGAAACAACAATCACGGGCACGCCGAGGAAGGCGCGGACGGTCTCTCGTTTGGCGCCTATGGCGGCTACAATTATCAGTTCGCAAACAGGTTCGTCATCGGTGGCGAACTCGATCTGGGTAAGTCGACCGCTTCAGTGCAGAACGAAATCTTTGACAATGATCATTCGCTCGCCAAGTTCGGTGTGTTTGGATCCGCCCGCCTGCGCGTCGGCTACGCCTTCGATCGGATGTTGCTGTTTGGTACCGTCGGTGTCGGTGTCGCCAATCTCAGCAACAATATCCAGAAGGGCCGCAATGCCGGAGAAGAAGTTGTGTGGGAAGATCAGGTCAAGGCGGGCGTCACCGCCGGTGCCGGCGTCGAGTACGCCTTCACCCAGAATTGGGTCGGTCGCGGCGAGTATGTCTACACCGACTATGGCATGGTGACGCTCTTCAATCGCGACGGCAATCGCGCAGAGTTCAGGAACGAGATGCACCTGCTGCGCGTGGGTGCAAGCTACCGATTCTAGATCGATAAAGAGACGCGCGATGATCCAACTGGGAACCAGTCGGATCATCGCTGCTTGCCGGGATGGCGGCCTCGCGATGCTTGGTGCGCGCGCCTTGATGATGGAATTTCAGATCGCCACCAGCGGGGTGTCGTCGCGAACGCGCCGCTCTCATCCGGCGACTTGAGAGAGAATTGAGAGGCGGCAACAACCGATGTCCGGCCATCGCCCTTAGCCGACCTAAACCGGTGCCTCAAATATCCTTCCACCAGCGCCAGGTCGCTGCCATCGCGAGCAGGCCGAGAATGCCGGTCACGGCCGTGGCGTTGTGGGAGCCGATGCGGTCGGCAAGCCAGCCCAGCCACACGAAGCCGATCGGCCCGGTGCCGATGCAGACGGTGAGAACGCCCAGGATACGCGAGCGCATTTCCACCGGCGCGGCGAGATAGACCAGGGTCGCCTGCATCGTTCCGAATCCTGCGCCGCCGAACCCCGCCAGCAGCAAGGCCGCGGCCGCCAGCACCGGGCTTTGCACCAGTGAGAAAATGACCACCGTGACAAGGTAACAGATGACGCCGCCGAGATAGGCGCGGCCGTACCATCTCGGGGTCGCCCATAGCGCCAGCAGCAGCGCGCCGGCGAAGGCGCCGATGCCGTCCATGGTTGCCAGCAGGCCCACGCCTTCGGGGCCGAGATGCAGGCGGTCGCGCCCGATGACGGGGATCATGCTGGTGAAGGGCCATGCAAAGAGATTGTAGATGACGGTGACGACCAGCACGCCGATCAGCCGCCTGTCGCCACGCACCAGCGCCAGCCCTTCGCCGATCCGCGCCAGCACGGCGCTCGATCCCGCGGCGCGGGGGATGCGCGAGCGGATGGTCAGGATCGCCAACAGCGCGGTTGCGTACATCAGCACGCTCAGGATGAAGGCGCCCTGGATGCCGGTCCCGGCGAGGAGAAATCCGCCGACGGCGGGGCCAATCATGCGGGTGGCGTTGCTGGCGCCGACATCCAGCGACATCGCGGTGCCGACCTTTTCGCGGCCCACGACTTCTCCCATCATCACGCGACGTACCGGATTGTCGGTGGACCAGCCGCAGCCGTTGATGAAGCTGGCGACGGCGAGATGCCAGACCTCGAGTTGTCCGGCCAGGTCCAGAACGGCGAGCACCGCGGACGTACCGCTCATCAGCAGCACGACCATGAACAGGGTGCGACCGCGATCGAACCGTTCCGCGAGCGCGCCGAGAAAAACCCCGAACAGGCCCATCGGAAGCAGGCGCAGCATGGTCATCATCGAGACCAGAAACGCCGAGTCGGTGCGCTGGTAGACGACGATCCCGACCACGATGGTTTCCAGCCAGCGCACGGTGGCGACGATCAGGCCGACATACCACAAGCGCCAGAAGTCCGGGGCCTCGATGATCCGCCGGAACGGCGAGTTTTTCACGGGATCGCTTCCTCTTCCGGGGACTGCTCGCCCCTTGCGCCTGCACTAGTGGAAACGCGCGGCCCTAGACAAGCCCTTTTCGAGAAACGGCAGAGTTTTGGAGGGGGATTCCTGATGAGGTCGCCGATTGCTGAACACCGCGAACGTCGGCGGCGATGTGCCCTCACTGAAGCGATGTTCGCTCCGCTTCCTGGGGCGGCGCGACGCCGCCGCTCGTTCCAACCTTCTGCGGTATTGCCGCGATCGGCGTCGGCGTCGCCCTGGCTCACCCGCAACCATCAGGCGCAGCGGTGTCGCTCGCGCCGCCGGATCTTGCCGGCATCATAGCCGCCGCGACCATCGTCATGCGCCAGGGCGGCTTCGCGGTCGGCATCGCCGTGCTCGGCGCGGTGCTTCACAATCAGGGTTCGGCGATCAGCTACCTCTGGCCGTTCGTCGCGGCGGCGGCAGCATTCGCGGCGGGACTCGTTGCGGCGCTCGTCCTGTTGCCGGCACGAGAGGGCATCGAAAAAAGTAACTGCGGTCAGCGTGTCGGAACGTTTTTGGCGCAAGCCGCAGCGAAACTACCACAGCCAATAGGCAGCGAAGACAACAGCGCCCCAGGCAGCGATCCCGGCGAGCGTCCTGAGCGTATTGGTTAGACGTCGCGGCGGATTGGCAGCCGGCGCGGGAAGCTGCGCCGCCTGCTCATTTTGCCCAAGCTGCCCGCGAAGAGTCTCATCGTCCTCCAGTTCCTTCTGCCACATCAAATGTTGCGTCCGCGAAACCGCTGCCGAACAATAACCCAGCTTCTTCGTATCGGGATTCTCCCAGAACCAGTGCATGCAGCCCTGTCCGATGCAGAAATCTCCTCGATAGCGCATCTCGCGCGCGTACCAGGGGAACCACTTCCACAGGAAATTCCACCGGGTCCAGTCCCGGTACGTCCACCGTCCGCGGTGCGCGACCCTCATGATGCACATCCGCATCCGCGCTTCACTATTCGGTAACATTCCGCGCACGTCGAAAGTCCTCCCGTCTGGCGCAACGCCACGTCATCGCAAACAAGGAAAGATTGCTTCAGATCTGAGGTGAATCTTTGGCGGATGACCGTCGCCTTGAGTTATGTTTAATTTTTTCGGGCCTACCGGCCGGCCTGCCTGGTGTCCGCCTTCGGAACTTTAACGCCGGCCGCGAGATGCGTCTCGGTTGCGTCGGCGCCAGCTACCGGTTCCAGTCTTTCGCGCCGGACGATCCGGCGGCCATCGCCACCGATCATCAGCCGCTTCAGTCGCCTTGTTGCTGACGCGGCGCGGTGATCGCCTTGCGGATCGCCGCGAGCGGCGCGTCATCGTCGAACGCCATATCCTCGCCGTTCCGCTTCAATCCGAGGTCGCGCCACAACGCCTCGAGATTCGGCGTCACCGGTTTCGGCCCCATCTCGTCGTGCAGCCGGGTCAGCACGTCGACGCCGACAGCCTTGTCGGCGGCGGCAAGAACGCGCTCGATGGTCCAGTCCTGTGCGTGATTGCCGCCCGCGGCGAGCACGCCGCGCATCGCATCCTGAAGGCCGAGGCGATTGTCGGTCCGTTTGCGGATTTCGATATCGGCGAGCAAGCAGAATATCGCGCCGCCCCAATATCTGCGCCCCCAGGTCGGCGTGTTGTCGAGGCCTTGATCACTGGCTTGCGGCAGGCCTTTCGGCATGTCGCGCATCATCGCCTGCCAGATCTCCCGCGCCGGGAGGTCGCCGGCCTGCACCCGCGCGACCGGCTCGACATAGACCGCCAGTCCTTCCGAGAGCCAGGCGTAGCGGTCGGGCATGTCGGGCAGCGCGGTGTGCACCATCTCGTGCACCATCACCCAGTCGCGCTGTAGGACATTTTCGGTTGCATCACGGCCGATCGGAATACGAATGGCGGCGCCACGGTAGCCCCACGTCGTGCCGCCTTTGATGCGCGCGCCGTCGACCGGCACCAGCAGCAGCCGCAGCGATGTGACCGGAAACCGCCCGTAATAGGCCGTGACGGCGCGGGCCGACATCCTGATCCAGTCGAGCAATTTTTCCTTCGGCAGCATAATCTCGCCCGGCGCGAATGCGACATGGATGGTGCCGCCTGGTACGTCGAGGTCGGTCTTTGGCAGCCGGTCGAACGCATCATAGGGCATGCGGTCGCCGCGCATGTATTCCGACTGCGCGTCGGCGCGGAACGACAGGACGCTTGCCAGCATTGCGGCGAGGACGATCGCGGCGATGGTCCAGCGAAGCGCGCCGGCGGCTTTCATCGAAGCACGCTTTCCATGCGGACCAGTCGTTGCGGCTCGCTGTCGTGCGCGATGAAGGCTGCAGCCTGTTCGTCGAGATCGTCGAGCATCGCGGCGAGCAGGGCTTCGCCCTTGGCCGGCGTCGCCCGTGTCGGATCGCCAAAGCTGCCGGAGCGGCTGTAGTTCGGCGAGCTCGGGTCCGACGGCGTCAGCGCGCCCGGCGTCTCCTCCTTCAGGGCGGGGCTGGCTTCGGCGCGCATCATGTCGACCAGATGCGGCGCCAGCGCCAGCATCAGCGACGTCTCCATTTCATCGGCATGGCTGCCATGGCTCTGCTCGGACAATTGCCGGACCACACTCGGGTAGCGCGGGCCGCCGTGGATCCACATATGCTTGACGCGGTCGCTCGCCAGCCGCACCAGCGCGCGATCGACCGGCGCCAGCGTGCTGATTCCGGTATTGAGCACGAGCAATTTTGGGCAGCCGCCGCCGAGAATCTGTCCGGCAATCTCGCGCACCAGCGCCTCGAAGGTCGCGATCGACAGGCTGCTGCTGCCGGCATATTCGACAAACGCAGGATAATGGCCGTAGGTCAGCGTCGGCCAGATCAGCGCGTCGATTTTCTCCGCCATCCGGCCGGCGAGCCATTCGGCCTGTACGCGGTCGGTGTTGAGGGGGAGGTGAAAGCCATGTTGCTTGGCCGCAGCACCGATCGGCAGGATCGCCACCGCGCCGTCCTTGACGCGCCGCGCGACTTCGTCCCAGTGCATGCGCTCGATGAAATGGCGATCGGTGTCCGTTCCCATTCGCCGCGCGCCCCTCTACGACTCGACGGAAACGTCCGTCAAAAGTCCTGCCGTGATCCAGCCATGCAGATAGCCCGCGCCGCGGCCCGCCGCGCTGTCGGGATCGTCATAGGTCGCAAGCATCTCGCAGAGCACGCCGAACGGAATGCCGTTCGCGGCCTCGTCCCACATCATCGCTTCCTCGGCCGGAAGCTCGCGGAACATCGGCGTGACGTCCTGGCGCCAGATCAGGAGACGCGTGGGCTCTTCCAGCGCGGCGGCCTCCGGCGGCGTCTCGTCGTTCTTGAGCGCCAGCCAGATCGCGGCTGCGTTGGTCGCAAGATCCAGCCTGGCCGCGGTGGGATGCGGCACAAACCGCAGGTCCGACCAGGCTTCGGGCGCAAAGCCCGCCATGTCGTTCAATTCGACGACCTTGCCTTCCGCGGCGTCGAAGGCGTCGTTAAGCGCTTTTTCGAGCGCGGCGAGTTCGGACAGCACCGGATGCCCGGCATAGGGCGCGGTCGATTTCAGAAATCCCGGCAGGCCTTGCGAGAACCAGCGCAGGTTGGGATGACCCGACGGGCGCGCCCTCACGTAGGCGTGGCCCATCTCGTCGAACATCTCGTCGCCGAGGTAGAGATGCAGCAGCTCGTGGTCGTTGCGCATGGCCTCGACCAGCCGCGAACCATAGGCGTAGCGATACACGCCGAACAGCACGTCGCGCTTCTCGCGCGGGCTGTCGAGGATTTCAGCCAGCACCGTCTCGTCGCCGTCGAGGATGCCG
>CADEDX010000443.1 GCA_902826195.1 uncultured Bradyrhizobium sp.
CGCCTTGCGTGAACGTTGTCTCGATTCCGCTGCCTGAATAGTTGAGAATGCGCACAGCCGGTGAAAACTTCTGCGAAAGCCGCAACGCGGCGCGCGACAGATCGAGCTTGATCACTTCGGACGGACAAGAGCCGACCAGAAACAGCAGCCTGATATCGGGCCTCCGCGCAATCAACTGGGTTACGATCCGGTCCAGCTCATCATTGGCGTCGGTGAGCCCGGCAAGATCCTTTTCTTCCATGACCGCGGTCGCAAAGCGCGGTTCGGCGAAGATCATCACGCCGGCCGCGGACTGGATCAGATGTGCACAGGTGCGCGATCCGACCACGAGAAAGAATGCGTCCTGGATCTTTCGATGCAGCCAGACGATTCCCGTCAGCCCGCAGAACACCTCGCGCTGGCCGCTTTCCCGGCGGACGGCATTGGCCGCGATTTCGGTTCCGGCCGTGCATCCCTGCACATGCGCGTTCATGCCCGGCTCCCGGAAATGGAGGGAGCTTCTGCCAGCATCAGCCGCTCGTCGCGGCGCGCGGCGCGCAGCTTCAATACGAACTGCGTGGCATTGACGAAGTAGGATGCATAGGCCGCCAACGCGAGCAGCATCTGCTGGCGCGGATCGCCAAACCCCGCGAACAGCTCCACCAGATAGGCGGTATGCAGCGCCAGCACGAGGAAGCTGAAGACGTCTTCCCAGAAGAACGCCGGCGCAAACAGATAGCAGCCGAAGACTTCCCGCTCCCAGATCGAGCCGGTGATCATGATCGCGTAAAGCAACAGCGTCTTGATCACGACCGTCGCCGTCGCGACGTCAAATCCCTCGCCCGTGGCGAGATAACGGAGCACGAGCGCGAGGCTGACGAGGAAGACCGCGAACTGGATCGGCGCGAGGATCCCCTGCACCAGCGTCCACTTTGTTGCATCGCGGCGGATACGCTGTTCGGGCGTGTACAGCAGCTTAAGTCGTTGTGCGGACGATTGGACTGGGTGTTTGCCAGCGCCAGCCTCCAAAATTCCGTTCGCAGGCGCAGCGACGGATTCATGAACCAAACTGTAAAGATTGTTTGACAGTCCTTCTTCCCGGTGATGCGATACCGGATGGGGAATACGAGCATCTGCCGGCGATTGGTCGCCGCTTTGGGGAAATTCTGGACTTGAAGCTGCTCGAAGCTGCACCGCGCCACTCCCTATGTGCGGGCTTGATGATGAGAAGGCTAAACTTCGTTCCGAGAACTGTCAACCAAACTATACGTAAATTAAACTTGACGGTTTTGAGAAGCGAGGACTTAATGTTGCGGGGAGTGAAAAATGACCGATGCGAACGAGCAATCCTTCTCAGCCGGCACTGCAACTGACACCGCCCCGGCGCGTCATTCCAAATCACTCCGACAACGGATCCCGGCGCCGATCTGGCGGTTTCGGCCGAAGCTGCAGCCGATCGAGGTGGTCCGCACCCTCAAGACGCAGATCGTTCCCAGAATAGTTCTCGCACTTCGTCGCGCGCCGGCACCAACGATTGTGGAAGCCGCCGAGCAGCTTCCGACCGAAGTCGATCAATTCGCTGCGCTTGCCCTCGGACGCGATGATGATGCCGCGTTTGCCTATGTTGAAGAGCGGTTGGCCAAGGGCAGCACGGTCGAATCGATCTTTCTCGACCTGCTGGCGCCCGCGGCGCGGCAACTCGGCGCGCTGTGGGATACGGACGCGTTGGATTTCGCGAATGTGACGCTGGGCGTCGGCCGTCTTCAGCTCATCATGCGCCGTCTCAGCGACCGCTTCATCGACGAGACAAACGCATTTCACGCCGGCGAATCAGTACTGCTGACGATCATTCCGGGCGAACAGCACAGCTTCGGATTGTCGATGGTGGCCGAGTTCTTCCGGCGGGCCGGCTGGAATTTGTGTACCGGCCCGTTCTCGTCGCATCAGGAACTTACTTCGCTTGTCCATAACCACTGGTTCGACATCGTTGGCTTCTCTGTCAGCAGCGACCGCCGGCTCGATGAACTGAAGAAGGACATTCACGACATCAGGCGCGACTCACGCAACAGGCACGTCGGCATCATCATCGGGGGGCCAATGGTGGTCGCCCAGCCCGACCTTGTCGCTTCGATGGGAGCAGATATGATGTCCGCCGATGCCACTACGGCACCGCAGCAGGCGCATGGGCTGATCGAACAGATGAAGTTCCGGAAATGACTGACCTTGGCATGCAAGGACGGCGCAGGTTGATGCGACGAAGCTTTCCTTCGAAAGCGGCTGTGGAGACCAAGGGAATGACAGCTGCGACGGCGGACGGTCCCGCGCCGCCGCCCATCGTCACCGCGCTTTATCTCCGTACCAAGACGCTCCATGTCGAGGCAGAGCGCACCGGGGTCATCCGCGACCTGTTGCGGGGTGAAGCCACCCGCGAGGGCTACGTTCTCCTGTTGCGCAATCTGCTTCCCGCCTACCAGGCGCTGGAGCAAGGGCTCGCCCGTCATCGCGGCTCCCCTGGTCTCGGAAGTCTCGTCGACTACGGACTGGATCGCGCATCCGCGATCGAAGCCGACCTGGTGGCGTTGTGCGGCACGCATTGGAGCCAGAGCATTCCCCTGCTCACCGCGGGAGACTTCTATGCCAAAAGGATCGTCAAGGCGGCCGAAGGCGACGGCACGCGGCTGATCGCGCATGCCTACACCCGCTATCTCGGCGACCTTAGTGGCGGCCAGATTTTGCAGCGGTTGCTGGCCCGATCGCTGGACCTTCAGCCGTCGGAACTGTCGTTCTACGATTTTTCGCGATTTCCAGATCTTGAAGCCCTCAAGGCCGACTATCGTCAGGCGCTCGATAATGCCGGAACCCTGGCAGCCGACCCGCAGACGGTGATCGAGGAGGGCGCGATCGCATTCTCACTTAACATCGATTTGTCGTGCGCCGTAAAGGCCATGTTGTCGTCGGGCCCGATCGCGGCAGTCGCAGAACAATAGGGTGCGTTGCGCAGCTGGCGGTTATCGGTCCGGCTTTTTCGCACCCGACGTACGCGACGCATGCCAGATCAAATGCTCCAGCACCTCCGCGGTACGCAGGGTTGAATTGCGGACGCTTTCCAGCATTTCGGCAATGCGGCCGGTCTCCACGCCGTAGGTGATTTCGAGCGCCGCGAGCTGGGCATTCTCGATCACCGACGACAGCAGGTTCTGGTAGACGAGATCGGTCTTGGAATCGAGGCGAACGCTCTTGACGCGATTGCTCTGGATAATGCCTTCCTGGAAACGGCTGCGTGCAATTTCGGCGGCCTTGCGATCGGTGATGTCGGAAAAGATCAAGACAAATCCAAGCACCCGCTCCCGCGACGGCTGCACCGGATCGGCCCTTACCATCAGCGGCTTTTCCCGGTTGCCTTCGCTGCGCAACAGCAATTCGCCGCGCCAGGCCCGATGATGGCCGATCAGGTCCGCCACATTCTCAAGAAACAGCTCCGACTGCTGGAATGCCCCAGCCAGTCCATGCAGCCGGTCTACTCCGCCATGATCGTGTGGCAGCAGCGCCTTGAACGCCGCATTCATCAGCAGGATCTTGCCGTCGATATCGGCGATGATCACCGGTTGTTCGGACACGCGCACATGGCGGCTGAACTGTTCGAGCTGATCCTGGGCGATCAGCGTGCGTACTGCCCGGAATTGCAGAACGATATCGGCCACCGACTGGCCGATCAGGCGCGCCGCGGCAATATCGGCGGGAGTCCACGGATCGGAGGTCCCCTCCACCTGCTGATGCCACTGCGCGAACGACCGGCGCGGCGATAGATCGGAAGGGTTGTCACCAATCACGAACGGCTTGAGCGGATCGCCTCCCCAGGTCACGGTACGGATGCGCTCCGGACGAAACCAGATCAGGTACTCGCCGGGATTACTGGAAATCGGCGTCACTGCGATCCCGCTTGCAACCTTTGTGATCCCCGCGAACTGCGGAAGGTCCAGTCCGAGCGACGCCGTCGCCACCACGGACAGGTCGCGGCGCGTGTCCAGCCACGCCCCGATTTCTCTGATCTCCTGCGTTCCGGGAACCTCTCCGGTCGAGATGATCTGACCCTCGTAAATCAACGCGCTTCCGCTGGCCCCCAGCGGCTGAAGAATAGACTGCGAGCTATCGAAGATCGCCCCTCGCCAGTCGCCTTCGCGCGACATCGCCTCGATCATTCGCTGTTCGAGCCGTTGCACAAAGATTTCAGACTGGCTCTGCGCAAAACTTTCCAGCGCCGCGATGCGCGTCGCGATCGCCTCGGCCAGCAGCTCGCAGACCGCCCGCAATTCGAAATGGATAAAGCGCGGCTCGTAATGGTGGCAGGCGACGAGGCCCCACAATTTGCCGCCAACGACAAGCGAGATCACCAGGGTGGCCCCGACGCCCATGTTCTTCAGGTACTGCAGATGAATTGGCGACATGCTGCGCAGGAAACACAGCGACATGTCCAGATCCTGCCCCGTTATCGGAGACAGCCGCGGCCGCAGTGGAACGGGTTCGTAGTTCACATCGACCAGCACGCGCACGCGCGTGCGCTCATAGAGGCGTCGCGCCATTTGCGGGATGTCGGTCGCCGGATAGCGATTGCCCAGATACGCTTCAAGCTCCGGCTTACGACGTTCCGAGAACACCTCGCCGTGCCCCTCGTCATCGAACCGATAGATCATCACGCGGTCGTAGCCGGTACGATCCTGAAACAGGGTTGCGGCTTCTTCGCACAATGCGCGGAGCGACGACGCAGTACGTATCTTCTCGAGCGCTTTAGCAATCTGCCGGGATAGGTCGACCGATGGCCCCGCGCGCTCCAGCTCGATGACCAGGCCACCGGCGGGTGGCCGGTGCAGCAGCCCATCAAACTCCGCACTGGGACTTCCGATCCGGCAGCGAACTGCGATCGGCATCCCCTGCGCCGTCGGGTCGAGATGGGGAAGGATGCGAACCAGCAGATCGCCATCGAGATCGGCGAGCGCCATGCCGATGACATGCTTCAGATTGAGGAATTCGGCGGCGTTGGCGCTGGCTTGGATGACGCGATGATCGGGTTCGCTGACGACCAACAAGGCGCCGTGAGGCTGAATCGAGCCCGCGAGATGGATCTCTTCGCGCTCGCAGTTCGAAAGATCGGCCGTTCCAAACGCAGGGGTAGCGAGCGAATGCAGCGCCAATTCTCAGGCCTCTGAGGTGATTTCCTCGGCGTCCGACCCCTTGTCTTCGAGGCCGTAACGATTGAGCTTTGCATAAAGGCTCTGCCGGCTCAATCCCAGTAGTTCAGCCGTCGCCGTTCGGTTCCCGCCCGCGAGCTCCAGCGCCTGCTTCACATAATGCTGCTCGACGATACTGACGGTGTTCTTGACCAGGTTGCGCAGCGACGATTTTCCGATCTGCTCGCTCATCGACCCCAGCGCCGTGCGCAGGAAGTCGCTCTCATTGCCGGACGGCAGGCGACGGGAGACGTTGCGCAGCAGCACACCGATTTCGCCCTGTTCTTCCCCGGTCCCGGCCGAAATCTCGACTTCGGTCTCCGTCCCGAGTTCGCCGCGGATCGACGTGGTGAACAACCGTACGGTCCTGTGCCGCTGGATATTGGCGAGTAGTGCGTTCAGATCCGCGCCCGGCTGCCAGAGCCAGCGTCCGAGTGATTCCCCGATCGCAGATCCTTTCGAGCCGAGTTGCACCAGATCCAGAAAAGCCTGATTGGCGTGACGAATAATGCCGGCTTCATCGAGCGCCACAAAACCGTCGGGCAGATGATCAATCAACTGCTCGACGGTTGAACGCTCCCCCTCTTCCGCCGGTGACAACGGGCTGGATGCCGGGGTGAATTGCAGCAGAAATACGTGGCCCGGCTCGGCGGTCATCAGCGATCCGCGCAACATCCACGGCTTGGCTTCGGCCCCAAGATGCACGAGAATGCTCAATGCCTTGCCGCGCTCGCGGATGCGCGCCAGCATTTCGCGCACGGCGTCGCGGTCCTCCGCTGCCACGTCTGGGAGCAGTTCACGGCCGGCCAGAT
>CADEDX010000444.1 GCA_902826195.1 uncultured Bradyrhizobium sp.
GTCGAAACTGGTCTCCAGCGACTTCAGCCGGCCGTCGATGGTCTCGTCGAACGACTTGATCTTGTTGTCGAGCGAAGAGTCGAGGCTGGTGACGCGGGTGCCCAGCGTGGTTTCGAACTGCAGCAGGCGCTGATCGAGAATGGCCGTGATCTCGCCGCTGTTGGCGACCAGGCGGGTGTCGAAGGTGTCGACGTAGTTTTTCAGGTTGTCGCTGATTTCCTGGGTGCGCTGTCCCATGCGCTCGACGATCTCGCCGCCGAAGGTTTTGACGGTGCGGTCGAACTCGGAAATGTGACGCGTGATCAGCGCGCCGAGCGTGCCGCTGTCGCGGGCGAACTTTTCCGCAAGCGCCGAACCCTGGTTCTTCACCAGTTCCTCGTAGGCGTTCATCTGCAAGGCGAGGCTGTCGTGCGCGTTTTCGGTCTGGCCGATCACCTTGGCGACCAGCGTGTTCACGGTGACGTCCAGCGCCTCGCTGGCCTTGTCGCCGGAGGTGAGGATGCGGCTCGCCAGCCGGTTGCCGGCGTCATCGATCTTGTTGACGAGATCGCCTGAGCGCAGTTCGAGTTCCAGCAGCAGCGAGTCGGACGAATTCTTCAGGGAATCGTGGACCTGCTCGGTGCGGTCGGAAATGCCGTCGACGATGGTCGAGGAGCGCTGTTCGAATTCGCCGGTGATGCGGTCGATGCGCTCGTTCAGCATCTCGTGGACTCGGTCCGCGAGATCAACGAACTCGTCATGGACATGGCCGGTCTTGAAGTTGAGGCTGGTGGTCAGCCGCTCGGAGGCGTCGAGCACCGCGCGGGTGGTCTCGGCGCTGGCTTCCTCCAGGCGGTCGAGCAGGTCGCCGCCGCGTTCGCCGAGCGCCAGGATCATGTTGTCGCCGGCATGGCTGAGCGCGCTCGTGATGTGCTGGCCGCGCTCTTCCAGCGCGCCGGTGATGCTTTTCGCGACCTCGTCGACGCGTGAGGCGATCGCGTCCGAGATCAGCGCAATGTCGTGGCGCAGGTCGATCTGGACGCCGGAGATGGCGCTGCGCACCTGCTCGGCCTGGCCGACCAGATTGTCGCGCTGATGGGCGATATCCTGCAGCAGAGCGCGAATCCGCACTTCGTTGTCGGAATAGGCGCGCTCCAGCGCCGCGACCTCGTTGGCGACCAGCGTTTCCAGTTCGCCGGCGCGCGCGATCGCGCGCTCGACGCCGTCGCCCATCGCTGCAACTTCCCGGCGAATCGCCTGACCCACGGTCACCATCGAATCGGCGGCGGCGCCCTCGGGCTCGGAGAAGCGGATCGCGACCTGCGCCATCGACTGCGCGATCATCCGCATTTCCTGACCGCGCCAGGCAAGGCTGGCGAGGAAGTAGAACAGCAACACCGGCGCAAAGAACAGCGCGGCCAGGCCGGCGAGCACCAGCACGCCGCCGCTCTGTCCGATTGCCGCCTGCAGCGCGGGCAGGAAACTGACGGTCAGCAGGCCGCAACCGACCACCCAAACGCCGCCGAACACGGAGGCCAGCGTATAGACGCTGCGCGCCGGCTGATTCTTCTGAATCGCCTGCAAAAGCTGACCGATCGTCTCACGATCGTCATTGGCGGCGCGACGGGGGCTGCGCGGCTCCTCGATCGAATCGAACGCCGGCCGGTCGCCGCCGCGCTTGTCGAACGCCGTTTCGGGGAAGGGGGGAGTCGACGGCATGGAGGGCGGCGAGAGCTCGCCGCCGATCGAATTCCGGTTGGGGCCGACGTTGGTATCGCTGATGTTGAGCGCTTCCTGAATGGCGGAAAGCGCGACTTCAGTGGGGTCTTTGACCTTCTTGGGATTGTTCGCCATGTTCAGTCCGACCCCTCTACGTTTACGCGCCCGGCCGTTCTTGCGAAAAACGCAAGCTCGAAGCCGGATTCATAACCCCCCGTGAACCGCAAGCGCGCCCGCCGGCAAGCTGATCCACATGCATCCGCCGAACATCCTATTGGTTGAGCGGTGCGAAAGAAATGGCCGCGATTAAGACATCCTTAATCATCGTTAACAGCGCTGTCCGCTAAGACGTTCAAAGTGCACAAATTTCTTGAACGCTATGGCATTTCGGGGCGGATTGTTGTCTAAAATGAGGCAAATATGCGGCATGTTCGGGGAACGTTCCGTTAACCGGCGGCATGCTTGGTTGTGGAAAATGGCCCCCCGAATCAGGTTCGGCGGGGGCGATCCGGACCCCAGACAATGTCACTCCACCTCGAACGGATTGAATGGATGCCATCGCCTCCGCTGGCCCCCGGCGGCGGGCCTATCGATTTCGACCACCTCCGGCGTATGACGCTTGGCGATCCCGCCATCGAGCAGGAGGTGCTGGCGTTGTTTTCGGCCCAAACGGCGACTCTGCTGGAAAAGCTCGCGGCCTTGCCTGCGGATTCCAGCGTGCTGGCGCACACGCTGAAGGGCTCGGCCCGGGCGATCGGCGCGTTTGGCGTTGCCGATGCCGCCGCGCGGCTGGAGACCGCCATTGCCCGGGGTTTCGACGTGACGGCCGTGCTCGCCGATCTCGGCGAGGCGATTGGAGAGGCGCGGGCGGAGATCGAGGCGGTTTCGCGCGATTCTTGAGCGGAGCGCGGTCCGCATCCGGGCCCGAAATCCCGGCAAATTCGCCTTTCAGGTTTTCGTCCCGAACGCTGGCGCTGTGCGGATCGACCCGTTATAGGACTGCCCAGACCCTCCTTACGCATTCCGGCAGCACGAGCGATCATGGCCAAAATTCACTTTGTCGACCATACCGGCGAGAAACGCACCATTGAAGTCGAGAACGGCGCGACCGTGATGGAAGCCGCGATCCGCAACGCCATTCCCGGCATCGAGGCCGAATGCGGCGGCGCCTGCGCCTGCGCGACGTGCCACGTCTATGTCGATGAAGCCTGGCGCGAGAAGGTCGGCGCGCCGACCCCGATGGAAGAGGACATGCTGGATTTCGGCTTCGACGTGCGGCCGAATTCGCGCCTGTCGTGCCAGATCAAAGTGAGCGACGAGCTCGACGGCCTCGTGGTGTCGACGCCGGAACGCCAGGCCTGATTTCAAGCCCGGGATTATCATCTCCCCCGTCGTCCCCGCCTAGTGCGCGATTGCGCACGGGGGCGGGGACCCAGTATTCCAGAGGCGTTCGATAAGAACCGAGACGCCGCGGCGTACTGGGTCGCCCGGTCAAGCCGGGCGATGACAGCGAAGTTTGCGGCTGGTTTTTTCACACGAGCGCCTTCACGCGCCAGCGCCTTTATGAGAGACGTTTATCGCGATCCGACGCCGGCCGGCTCGGCGATCTGGTCGTCGACCGCATAGACCGCGCAATCGGGTCCGTATTCCGCACAGGCGGCAAGCGCTGCTTCCTCCGCTTCACGCGCCGAGCAGCGACCGGCGCGGATGGCAAAAGCGCCCTTGGGCGAGACCGCAAAGGCCCGGTGCGGGCTCGCGGCAAGATAATCGGCAAATCCCTTGCGCCCTTTTTCGCGCAGTTGCGGTGGCGGCGATAGCGCCGGTGGCGTTGGCGCTGCCGCGATATCGCGGGTCCCGAGATCATGGTCGCGCAAAAAGCTGTCGACCATCGGCGTCCACAGCGATATCCCGCGCGAAAACAGCGAATGGCCGTCTTCGCCGAACGGCGGCACATCGATGAACCGGACCTGTCCGCCGGCCTCGGTGAACCCTGCGTGCATCCGGCGCACCAGTTCGGGTCCGAAATATTTGTCGTTCTGCGCATAGATCCACAGCGTCGGTATTCGCGAGGTCCGGCCAAGCGTGGCGAAGGCGCGCACCAGCGCATCCTCGTCGCAAACATCATTGTCGGCGCGCGAGCCGCGGCCGCCGGCGAAGTTGATGGCGGCGGCGAGCCCCTTCGGCGCGTTGGCCGATAGCGCCAACGTCGCGAAACCGCCGGCGGAGATGCCGACCGCGATCATGCCTTCGGTCGAAACGTCGTTGCGGGAATTCATGGCGTCGATCGCCGCGCGCAGGTCGCTGGCGGATTGCAATGCCGCGCGCAGATAATCGCGCTGGCCGCACGGGCCGCTGTTCTCGGCATAGGGTCCGCCGGAATCGCCATAGCCCCTGCGCATCACCACCAGCGCCGCAAAGCCGCATCGCGCGAATTCCAGCGCCTGCCGATACGATCCATAGGGCGACATCGTCGCGCGCGCCGCGCCTTCGCGCGGGGTGCCGTGGCTGATCAAGGCGAGCGGATAGCGTCGCGTGCCGGACGGACGCAGCAGCATCGCTTCGAGCCCGCGCGGGCCGGCCGCTTCCATAGGAATGCGCAGGTCTTCGCGGTAGTAAGACTTAGCCGTGGCGGACTGCATGGCGATGCCGACGATCAGCGCCGCCAGCATCGCCGCGCGCATCATGCCGGGTTGGCTCCGCGGCGAATCCAGGGCTGGAATTTTGCGATGATCTCCGGCGTCAGTGGTGTCGGCTTGCGCGTGGCCTCGTCGAGCAGCACCGACACCGATTGCGCCGAAGCCACGCAGACGCCTTCGGAGAACACCACCTGCTCGAAGGTGACGGAGGTGCGGCCGAACTTGACGACGCCAAGCCCCAGCTCGATCGTGCCGGGCCAGCGCAGTTCGGCGCGGAAATGGATGTCGAGCCGCACCATGATCCAAGTGATGCCGTCAGGCATCAGGCCGTAGCTGCGGTCCTTCATCAGCGTGACGCGCCCGGTCTCGAAATAGCTGGCGTAGACCGCGTTGTTGACGTGCTGGTTGGGATCGAGATCGGCAAATCTCACATTGTCCGACAACCGGTAAGGGAAATCCTCCAGACGCGGGGCAGCGTCGGTGCGCAAGGGGGCGTTCACGGGCTCGATCTCCGAAATCTCGCATCTCTTACAGCCCAGTTGTCGAATGACGGCAAGGGGTTGCCGCCGCCTCGAAGTATATTTTGGCTTTCCTCGTTCCGCCTTGTTGGCTAGACAGGTGCGGCCTTCCCACCAGGTTCAACCGAAAAGAAGCTGACATGAGCGAAGCGATCAAAACCGATGTGCTGATTATTGGCGCGGGTCCATGCGGCCTGTTTGCGGTGTTCGAACTGGGCCTTTTGGACATGAAGGCGCATCTGGTCGACATCCTCGACAAGCTCGGCGGCCAGTGCGCCGAGCTCTATCCGGAAAAGCCGATCTACGACATTCCCGGCATTCCGCTCGTCACCGGCCAGGGCCTGACCGAGGCGCTGCTCGAACAGATCAAGCCGTTCAACCCGACCTTCCATCTCAACGAGATGGTCGAGACGATCGAGAAGATCGGCGATCCTCTTTTTCGGGTGACGACCGACGCCGGCCAGTTGTTCGAGTGCAAGGTGGTGGTGATTTCGGCGGGCGGCGGTTCGTTCCAGCCGAAGCGGCCGCCGGTGCCGGGCATCGAGCCCTATGAGGGCACCTCGGTGTTCTACGCCGTGCGCAAAATGGAGCAGTTCCGCGAAAAGAACATATTGATCGTCGGCGGCGGCGATTCCGCGCTCGACTGGACGCTCAATTTGCATCCGATCGCCAAGCGCGTGACGCTGCTGCACCGTCGCGACGATTTTCGCGCAGCGCCGCATAGCGTCGAGCAGATGCGCGCGCTGGTGGCCGCCGGCAAGATGGATCTGAAAATCGGTCAGGTCACGTCGCTGGAAGGCGAGGGCGGCAAGCTCTCCGGCGCCATGATGAAGGGCAACGACAACGCGATCACGAAGATCGATTGCGATACGATGCTGCCGTTCTTCGGGCTCACCATGAAGCTCGGCCCGGTGGCGAACTGGGGCGTCGCGCTCGAGAACAATCTGGTGCCGGTCGACACCGCGGCGTTCGAGACCAACATTCCCGGCGTCTTCGCGATCGGCGACATCAACACCTATCCCGGCAAGCTCAAGCTGATCCTGTCGGGATTCCATGAAGGCGCGCTGATGGCGCAGAAGGCGCACCGCTACGTCTATCCGAAGAAGCGGCTGGTCGTCCAGTACACGACTTCGTC
>CADEDX010000445.1 GCA_902826195.1 uncultured Bradyrhizobium sp.
GTGAGCGGCGCCGATGTCACGAGGATATAGCGCGTCGCCGCCAACCGATCGATCGACTGCCGCTCCTTTACCATCTTCGACTTCAGCGCCGCGAAACCGGACCCGCGGTAATGCTTCGCCTGCATCACGATCGATCCGTCGGCACGCGCATGGCGGCCGTCCATTCCGTCGTCCCGACCCTCGGGAAAGGCCTCGAAGCGCAGCTCTATCTCTCGCCCGACGAGGTCGCGGGCCAGATCTTCAAATTCGCTATGGGACAGACTTGAAAAGTCATAATTCATGCGTCCAGAATGAGTGCTCGTTTCCTAGGCAGTCAAGCAAGGGATCGCGATATGCCTTGGTCCCCTAAGTCTTACCAACAACAAGATAAACCGGCGTTTGCGGACGCGCCCCCTCGGTAGAAGCCATCTTGCGGAAACTGGCCTCGGTCGCGAAACGCCGAGCCGGCGAATCCTCACCGGTTCCCGACGTCGTGTGCGAGGGCGAATTGCCGAGGACAATGCGCTTGCCGAAAAATGCCGAGCAGGTCGGGCTTCATCCGCTCCTTCGTTCTGAGGCTTTCAGACCTTTGCTTGATGCGGGCTTGATCCAGGAAGAGATCGCGGTCCGGCACTTCGTGAAACTGGCCGTCGTGAACAACGTCTGCGGCTAGCATCCGTACCGCCGAGAGGAGACGAGCCGGCTCATCCATACCACCTCAACCCAGCACCCGATGAAGGGGGAGCACGCGAATTCCGATCCCGGTGGCCCGAGCTGAGCATCGCTTATTCTTGTTTTGTTCGCAATTGGTGCGGTATATAGCTCTCTGTACTTGCCGCGTCCAAGCCAGCCGGATCGGTCGGAGCCAGCCCCGCCCAAGCTGCTGCCCAGTGCCTGCATCTGGCTGTGGTTGACGTGGCTTTAACGGCTGAAAGGCATGGTGGGGCCGGACAATCCAAACTATGGTTGTCGGCAAAGTAGACAAGTGGACCGCTAATGGCTCGCGGCGAGTTGATGAAAAAGCTGTTGGCGAGTTACGGCCGGGACGACGAGTTCCGGGCGGTTGCCGAACAGATCATTCTTGAGGAGGAGCAGAAGAACAACCGCGTTCTGGCCCGGTCGCTCCGCCAAACCCTCGACCATGCCTCGAACCGCGCGCCGCCCCCGCGGGCGCTGGCACCACTCATTCCGTTCCCGGACGCCGCCAACGATTTCGTCGAGCGCGTCGAGCCGGAGCATACCAAGGGCGACATTGTTCTCAGCAAGGCCAATATCCGGATTTTTTCCGGACTGATCCAGGAATTCCGCCGCGCCGATGATATCCGTCGCAGCGGACTGCCGGTGCGCTCGAAGCTGCTGTTCTGTGGACCTCCGGGCTGCGGAAAGACTCTTTGCACCGAGATCTTCGCGAGCGAGCTCGGGCTTCCGCTGTTCGTTGTCAAGATCGACCGCCTGATCTCGTCTTATCTTGGCGAAACCGCGACCAACGTTCGCAAGATTTTCGAGTTCGCGCGCAAGCAGCCCTGCGTCCTCTTTCTCGACGAGTTCGATGCCCTGGCACGCTCGCGTGACGATACCAGTGAGCACAACGAGTTGCGGCGCGTGGTGAACAGCCTTTTGATCTTTATCGACCGGATCAAGCCGAAGGGCTTTCTTGTCGCGGCGACCAATCTCGACCAATCCCTTGACCCGGCGATCTGGCGTCGCTTCGACGAGGTGATCTGGTTCGAAAAGCCGGACCGGGAGATGATCGAGCATTTCCTGGCGTTGAAATTCAAGAATATCAAAATAGCTTTCGATCCGGTCTCCCAAGTCGGGTCGCTCGAAGGCTATTCTTTCGCCGAGATCGAACGAATTTGCGTGCAGGCGATCAAGGCCGCCGTGATCGAGCGCCGCAAAGAGGTGCACGAATCGGACTTTCGTCATGCCGTCGCTGATGAGGTTCGACGGCGATCTGGTGCCGCACGCCTGCAGCATTTCGAAGACTGATCCGGCGTGCCACGCTACGACCACCTCCAGCTTCTGCGGCTTCCCGAGCGTCTTGAACGCCGGAAGCATGGCGGCGGAGGTGCTGCTCCTCAACGCGACGTTGGGGGACATAGCCGCAAGCTTCGTGCTGAGCTCGACACCGCGATCGCCGAGCAGCAACGCCGTCGCCGGCCGGAGTTTGTCGATCCGTCGCTCATTCTGCGCGTTCGCATGACCGGAATGACGATGGAGGAAGACTGGGAGCGGCTTGGACTGACTCTCCTCGCCAGCGATGAAGACAAAACCCTGATCCTCTTCGCATCGAATGACGATCTGCAGAGTTTTCGTGACCGCCTGCAAGCCTACGCGCAGGGAACCCCGCCTGGACAAGCCGCTC
Organism: uncultured Bradyrhizobium sp.; assembly: GCA_902826195.1. Taxonomy (GTDB): domain Bacteria; phylum Pseudomonadota; class Alphaproteobacteria; order Rhizobiales; family Xanthobacteraceae; genus Bradyrhizobium. The sequence goes on from CADEDX010000445.1 coordinate 2,345, forward strand.
CATCCTATAACGGCTTCATCACCCGCATCGAAGAAATCGGCGCCGTCGAGCCCCGCGACCGCATCGGGCTACGATTGCGCGAGGAAGGGCTGACCGCGCCTGAAGACTTCGATGCGGACCGGATCTTTGTCCTCGATATCGAGCTATGGGACATTGGCCGGCGTGAACTCCGCACCCGAAAGCTTGAGCAAATCGCCGAGTATATTGATGCGCGGGGAGGCCAAGTGCTTGACCGTATGTTGGCCCATCGATTACGATGTTGCGCGCACGCATCTCCGGTAACGTGATACAAACGCTTCTCACGGTCGAAGACGTTGCCGACGTCGATCTGCCGCCTGAACCTGATATCGCCACCGGCGAGGCGTTTGAACTGACGATCGCCGATCTGCCCGAGATGGACGACATCGAGGAAAACACGCCGGTCATCGGCATCATCGACAGTGGCATCAACGACCATCCGTTGCTGGCGGGCGCCATTGTCGGTGCGATCGGCGTGCCGGAGAGGCTCGGCACGGCCGACGATTGGGGCCACGGCACGCGCGTCGCCGGTGTCTCGCTATTCGGCGATCTGCGCGACCAGATTGCCGCTGGCGCATTGGTGCGGGCAGACGCATCGCCTCGGGCAAGGTCGTGAACGAACGTGGTCAGTTCGACGCGCGTCCGCTTGTTCCGTCCCAACTGTGCGACGCGCTGACCGCCCGCACTCAACGTTTCCGATGTCGGCTCTTTGTCGTCGCACTCGGTGATCCCAAGCGCCCGTATGATGGGGGTAAGGTCGGTCCGTGGGCGGCGACGCTGGATGAACTTGCCCGTGAGCTCGATTCCATCATCATCGTGTCGGCCGGCAATCGCGCGCCCCGCAGCGGCAATCGACTGGAACAGGCCATCACGGAGTATCCCGATTATCTGCTCGAGCCGGCCAACCGTCTCTGTGAACCAGCCGGTGCCATGAACGTCCTCACGGTCGGTGCCTTGGCGCACGGCGAGGGTATTGGCCCCGATCTTGCCGAGCACGTTCATATCCGGCCCATCACACGCGCATTCGAACCCGCGCCTTTCACGCGGATCGGTCCTGGGATCGGTGGTTCAATCAAGCCAGACCTGGTCGATATCGGCGGCACGATGGTATTTGACCCCGCCGTAGCGCGGCTGCGGCTGGGCGAAGACTTGCCGACGGCCGGCGTTCTCACGCTTCATCATCGGTTTCTTGACCGGCTGTTTACCGCTGGCTCCGGCACGTCCTATGCCGCCCCGCGCGTTGCCCACAAGGCAGCGCAGATTCTTGCGCGCTTTCCCGGCGCGTCTGCAAACCTGGTCCGTGCGTTGCTTGCAGGCGCAGCGCGCATCCCGGATGAGGCCCAGCTCAGGCTTCAAACGCTCGGTGACGATGCCGTGCGTTCAATCTGCGGCCATGGCGCTGTGGATTCAGAGCGGGCCGCATATTCGGATGATCATCGTGTCGTGCTGTACGCCGAGGATGAGTTGGCGCTCGACCACTTTGCGGTCTATCAATTGCCGATACCCGAGCCGTTCCAGAGTGGCGGCCGTCGCAGCATCCGCGTGACGCTTGCTTTCGATCCCCCGGTTCGTCACACCCGCGCCGACTATGCCGGCATCGGCATGAATTTTCGTCTCCTGCGAGGATGTGATCCCGATCTGATCTTCGAGCACTTCCGACGGAGAACCCAGGAGGAGGGACGCCAGCCGGATATCGACAGTCGTTTTGACTGCGACCTGAAGCCGGGCCCGCGCGAGCGCGAACGTGGAACTCTGCAAACCGCGAGCGTAACGTTTACGCGTGGTACCGAAGCCTATGGCGACAATTATTATCTGGTCGTGCGCTGCGACGGCGGCTGGGCAGGAACGTTTGAAACGCAACAACGCTTTGCAGTCGTGGTGGAGCTGACCCACCAGGCGGAAGTGCAATTGTACGAGCGGCTGCGCGCCCGTGTCCGCGTCCAAGGTTAACCAGACGGCGAGTGGCACGACGCTGACGTCGGCCCCGATCCTCTTCTCCGCGCCGCGTATCACTTCCACCAACGCGGTGTCGGGGACGGAACCAACAAGGCGGAGTTATAGCTGGTTGACCCCGGAGGGCATGCGATGAAATGGGGAGACAACGCCCGAGATTTTGATACCGCACTGGCGGTGTGGCCGCACTATCGCCCACTGTTCGATAACTGGCTGATGCAGGAACTGGTGGAGCAGGGCGACAAGGCGCCGGTCTGGCGTGACCGCAGGGTACCGACCGAGAATGGACGCGTGCGCAGCGACGTCTATCCGGATCGCGAGACCGCACTATCGGCCGCCGCCACGCTCAATCAGACACTCCACGACGCGCTCGCAGCGCGCGAGATGTATGCCGGGAGGAAACGTTCGCTCCAGCTTAAAGTCGCAAAGAACCTGCAATCCAAAGAACGCCTTCGCGAAGAAGAGGAGCTTATGCTCGCCGAGGCACGCCGCCGGCACGCCAATGATCCACGACCGGACCCATCCGCAATCGTGCTGCCTGCGGAGTTGGCTCCTTTCCGTCAGGAATTGAGCGAACATCTTTCGGACATGCCCTATCTGAGAGTCGTGATCGTGACGGTCCCGGAGACGGATCGCAGTTGGCACCGTTCCATTCTTTACCTCTCGCACGACAATAAATGGTCCAAGCCTTACATCGCCGGTGAGCGATCCGCGGCAAAGGCCATGCGAGCGCGAATCGCCAACGGCTTCGGCTACAGCGCCGACGACCATTGGGGAAAGACCAAGGCCAAGATTCGTCAGATCTTGTTGCCCCGCGCCAACCAGTTGCTGCAACGAACGGCATCGTCTTCTGGTACGAAGAAGATGGCGGCATCGGTTGGCAGGTCAAACAGACCACGTCCACCAAAGAGTCCGAGGGAAGCACCTTGTGGAAGGAAGGCACCATCCGCTCGACCAACCACGGCCGATTGGTCATTTTGCCCTATATCAAGGAAAGCGGCGAGCAGGTGCGCGGGCACACCAGGAACGGACCGAATGACGGCAGAGCCAAACCACGGCACCCCGATCATTACGTCGATATCCCCTTCGCACAACTCGATGGTGACCTCATGATCGGTCTGTTCGGCGAATTGCCCTACGAATAGGCTGGATCGCCGCGCTCGCGCCACTATATAGAAAACGCGCGCACGCTCGCAGTCGCGAGGAGGCGCGGGGCATGATTCCGATCACGGGAGGCTGCTTTCTTTTTTTTATTCTTCGAAACCCCGCCAGAATTTCCTCGCAGGGGATTGTACGCGCGCGTCTCTCGTGTGGATTCTTTGAGCACGAGCCTGCACCGGCGCGCATCCTTCGAATTTGATTGCATCGACGCTGACTATGTCGACGGCATTGGAGCGCAGCTTTTGGATGGCTTCCACGCCGAGCAGACGAAGCCGTTCGCGCTGCTGCGCGTGGTGACAACGCCGGCCCGATTTGCGGACTTCGCGGGCGCAACACCGGCGCCGGGCGATTGGTTTCATATCGAAATCGAGCCTGGCGTTTCCGGGCCGCCAACTTGGCACTCTCAACTGGAGGCCAATGGCTACTCAACGCATGCGCGCGGCTCGATGACCTACGC
>CADEDX010000446.1 GCA_902826195.1 uncultured Bradyrhizobium sp.
CTGAAGGGGAGGAGGAAAGGCCGCCGCCGGAGCGCTAGCCGATTCCGGTGGTCGCCGATTTCCTGAAGGCCGCCGCGGAGCAATTCCAGTTCGTGCCGCAGCGGCCGTCTTCCGAGGTCGAGTTCAAGCGCGCTTATGCCCGCTACGCGCTGGCCGCCGGGCTGACGCGCGAACAGGCGGTGCGGGTCTATTCGTTCGAAACCGGCGGCACCGGCAACCACGACATGCAGTCGGGCCTCAGCGCCTCTCGCCCCGGCTCGCGCGCAATCTCGACCGCGATCGGCTACAACCAGTTGCTCACCACCAACAGCGTTGAACTGCTCGCCGAGCAGGGGCACGAATTCATCAAGGAGTTGACGGCAAGAGCCGCGGCGCTCTCGGGCGCACCGCGCGCGGCGATGGAGCGCAAGCTTGCCGTGCTGAAGAAGATGGTGGCGTTCACGAAAACGGTGCCGGATACATGGTCCGAGCATGAGAAACTCGCCAACACCCCGCAGGGCTGGGCCGTGCACGCCATGGTGCTCGATATCGACGTCGGGCCGATGCTGCAGACCCACAAACTGCTGACGTCGGTCCTCTTTGCGCGCGCCAAGGGCTACACCCGGCCGCTCTCGGCCGCCGAACTCGAAATGATGAACCTGACCGGCGACGGTACCGGTCTTGACATGGTCACCATGCCGCAGGCTATGCGCGAACAGGTGCCGACCTCGAACTTCTTTCAGCGCGGCGGCTACGAGCGTAACCCCGTCGCGATTCGCCACAATACGGTGGCGAAACTGCTCGCGGTCACCGACGAGCGCATGGATTTCAACAGCAACAAGCCGGGCGCAAAGGAGCTGGCGGCGTCGTTTTAAGTGCCTCTTCCCTTCTCCCCTTGTGGGAAAAGGCGGTGCGAAGCGCCGGATGAGGGGTTCTCTCAGCGAGCAGGGCTCGCGGAGAGAACCCCTCATCCGCCTCCGCTTCGCTCCGGCACCTTCTCCCACAAGGGGAGAAGAAACCTCAATTCGATCCGAACATGAACCGACCGTCGCCCTCGAGATAGGGGCCCGTCCGCATGTAGAGCTGTCCGTTCTCGCCGATGAAGAACAGGGTGCCCTTCGGCACCTTCTTGGCGCCCTTGAGGAGCGTGCCAGCATTGTTGGTGCCCATCTTGTAGGACAGCGTCTTGCCGTCCTTGCCGTAGGCATAGCCCATATCGGGCTTCAGCTCCCACGGCGTCGGCGCGGCGCCTTGCGCCAGCGCGCAGGTCGAAAAACCTGCCAGGACGGCCGCCGCCAAAACCGTCTTCGTTGATATGCCCGTCATCATCATCCTCCCCGTGAGACTTCGCCTCATGCCCCATGTTTTGAACAAATCACGAACAGTGTCGCGCCGTCAATTGGCACATTCGACGCATTGCACAAGCCCGCGAACAGGTGTTGAGACTTTGTGATTTCCCGCGTCCGGCTTCGCGACTATGTTCGCCTTTCTCGCTAGAATCATACATTGCGAAGAACGTCATAGGGATGGTCCGGATGAACCACGTCATGAAGATCGGTCTTGGTGTTGCGCTGTCGTTCATGACGCTGGCCCAGGCGGCGGCCGACGATTTCAAGCTCTCGAACAACCAGCGCATCGCCTGCAGCCGCGGCCTCAGCGCGGGCAAGCTCAACACCTCGACCTGCAAATCCTATGCGTATGTGTTCAACACCAAGACGTCGGAATATTTCCGCTGCCAGGTCTCGCTGGCGCTGACGCGCGACAACAAGGAAGTCATCAATGTGCAGGCCGACGGCGGTTGCGCCAAGAAGCCGCGCATCTTCGAGGCCGATTCGACCTATTCGTTCGATGCCACCGAAACCGAGCCGCCGAACACCAATTCGTTCTTCGGTCCCGGCGGCTATGCGGTGTGGGCCAGCGACAACAACAACCTGAAGGTCCGCGGCTGCATCATCATCTCGTCCGGCCTCGGCACAGATATCTCGAAATGCATCGACATGAAGTTCGAATAAGTCAGGACGGCGTGTCGGACGCGGACGCGAGCTGAGGGCGGGAGCGGGCGAATTTCCGTACCGCCACCGGCTTGCCGAATAAATGGCCCTGCACCAGATCGAACCCCATCTCGTGGGCGGCCAGGAAATCGGCGCGGGTCTCGATGCCTTGCGCGACGGCACGGGCGCCGTTGTCCCGCGCCAGTTCGATGATGCGTCGGCATACCGTCTGCTTCAGTCGGTCGTCCGCGCACCCGCTGATAAATTGCCGATCGACCTTGAGTTCGGCGAATGGAAAACTGCGAAGCTCCAGAAGCGACGGCCACTCCGCGCCGACATTGTCGACAGTGAGCGCGATGTTGTGCAGGCGCAGGGCGCGCGCGGCGTCCACGACGAGATCTGCGTATCCGATCGCCTCGCTGCTGTCGATTTCGATCAGCAGCCCGCGAAAGGCAGGATGCGTCGGCATGGCGCGACAGAGATCGCGGACCGCCGCGTCGTTACCGAAGAACGCCGCCGGCAGGTTGATCGACAGATCAACCGGTCCCTGGCTCTCAAGCAGATAGCGCCAGTCCTCGATGGCGCGCCCGACCACGAATTCCGACAAGGCGCGAAAATTCGGATCTTTGTCGTCGGGAATGAAATAGGCCGGCGGGACCACGCCCCAGGCGGGATGCCGCATCCGCACCAGCGCCTCCGCGCCATCAGGCGCCAGCGAACGGGCGTCGATCTTCTGCTGGTACCACAATTCGAGCCAGCCGGCCTTCAGCGCCTCGGCGACGTCGACGGCCGGGCTTGGTGCCGGTTCAGCCGGCAGCAGCTCCGCGACGCTGGCGCGCAGGCTCGCTGCGCCGAACGGCGTCGGCAGCGAGGGCAGTATGGCAATCCCGTACTCGTCGACGATCTGCCTGACCGCCTTTACCATGATCGAGTCGGGCTGGCCGATGACGAGCACCTTGCCGCTGAAATTCTTCCGCACGATGGCTTCGAGAATTTCGCCGACATTGATGCCGTCGACGCACACGCTGAGCACGATCAGGTCCGGGTGCTCGGTCTGCAGCAGGCCAGCCAGATCGCCGGCCTGACCGCATTCGCAGGTCACGAAGCCGAGATCCTCGAGCGCGTCGGAAAGAAACAGACGAAGATGTTTTTTGCTGTCGACGACGCAGGCCCGCGGCGTCAGCTTGCGATGCCCGAAATGCGCCGCGCGCGCATGTTCGCTGATGTTGACTTGCTCCATCCCCGCCCTCCGTCAGATACCCCGGTTGGCAGTGGTACATCCCCGTTGAGGTCGCAATAATGGAATTTTGCGGGAAGCCCCAGGATTACTTCAACACGGTTAAGACGGCGGACCGGCATGATGCTTCGGCAACACGCAGCCGGCGAACGGATAAAGCCAATCCATTTCATGGGCTTTAGTGGAGGGCTGTCTAGTCCGTACAAATTTTGATCGGCGCCGCGTGTTAACGCCTGTGGTCGCTTGTCGGCGAACTCATGTTCGCAGCGGGTTCGCAGGAGTGGCAATGATGCAGCGCACGCGGATTACACTCTGGCAGGAAAGTTTGGCGGCGAGCCGTCGTCAGGCGCCGGGGTCGCTTTTGTTCGACGCACGTCGCAGCGTTTCGGGCATCATGATCGCAAATCCGATCAGCCCCGCGCCTGCCACGCCGGCGAGAAACAGAAATGCCGCGCTGTAGCCGGCCTTGACAACGATAATCCCCGCGGCCGCGGTGCTGAGCGCGCCGCCAAGGCCTGCGGCGGTCGCGATCGCGCCCTGGCTGACGTTGAAATGTCCGGTACCTCGGGTGAGATCGGCGACGACGAGCGGGAACAGCGCGCCAAAAATCCCGGCGCCGACGCCGTCGAGCAATTGGACCGACACCAGCCAGTAGGGATTGTCGGAAAGCGGATAAAGCGTGCCGCGCAGCATCAGCACGGTCAGCGCCACCGCAAAGATCGGCTTGCGTCCCCAGACGTCGGCCTTGTGCCCGACCAGCATCGCCACCGGCACCATCACCATCTGGGCGGCGATGATGCAGACCGACATCAGCGTGGTGCCGAGGTCGCGGTTGACGAGAGCCAGCTTCTGTCCGACCAGCGGCAGCATCGCCGCGTTTGAGAAGTGAAACGCGACCGTCGCAACCGCAAAGACCAGCAACGGTTTGCAGGTCAGCAGCACCCGGAAGCCGGATGGCTTGTCGTGGTGTGGACCGTCGGGTTCAGCGGTGCCGTCGAGACCACGGGCGACGTGATGGTCGATTGCATCCGCCGGGATCGCGAGGGTGGCAAAGGTGCTGGCGACCGCCATGGCGGCGAGCAGCCAGAACACCACGACGGGCCCGAACGCATAGGCCGTGATGCCGGCGATGGCGGCGGCTACCGCGTTACCGGTATGGTTGAACGCCTCGTTACGGCCGGTGCGGCGGGCAAATGCGCGTGGGCCGACGATGCCGAGCGTCACCGCTGCGATCGCCGGCGCGAAGATCGCGCCGGCCGCCGCCGCGATCGCCTGCGTTGCCGCGACCAGTTCAAAGCCACGAACCAGCGGCACGGCGATGCAGGAAAGGGTGACCAGGATCGCCGCCACTACCATCAGCGCCCGCTTGGCCGTCGAGCGGTCGATCAGCGCGCCCGCGGGCGTCTGCGCCGCGATGCCGGCCAGTGCGGCGACCGACATCACCACGCCGATTGAGGCCTCGTCCCATTTCTGTTCGGTCAGCAGGTAGATGGCAAGATAGGGGCCGAGGCCGTCGCGCACGTCGGCGAGGAAGAAGTTCAGCGCGTCCAGTGCGCGCTCGACATTCGCTGTTCTGGCAATAGCCAAAGCTTGCTCACGTAGTCCCGCCCGTCAGCCAACTTCCGGTGACCGGGCTGGTTCCCGCCACCAAAAGAAATGACCGCGATCCATGGCGGTCCGCGGTCATCGAGATGCGTGACGAATGAACCGAACCCACGACTTGCGGCTTACTTGCCGATGCCCTGCTCCTTGAAGTATTTCAGCGCGCCGGGATGGAACGGGATCGGCGAGCGCTCCTGCACTTGGTTGTCGAGCGAAAAGCTCTCGGCTTCCTTGTGCACGGCGACGATGTCGGCCTTCTTCTCCACCAGCGTCTTGACGACGGCGTAAGCGTCGTCATTGCTCATCTTGTCGCCGGTGACGATCAGGTTCCAGACCTCGGTGATGGAATTGTCCTTGTCGTATCCGGGATAGGAGCCTGCCTTGATCTTGCTCGCGGTATAGAGCTTGCCATACTTGGCGTTCATCTTCTCGGCCAGGTCGCCATGGTCGATCAGCTTCATCTTGATGTTCGGCGTCGCTGCGAGGTCGGTCACCGCAGCGGTCGGGATGCCGCCAACCCAGAAGAAGGCGTCGATCTTGCGGTCCTTGATGGCGTTGACGGACTCGGCGACGCCGAGCCGCTCGCGCTTCATGTCCTTGTCCTTGTCGAGGCCTGCCGCCTCGATGACGCGGAACGCCATCACTTCGGTGGCGCCGCCCGGCGATCCCGTCGAGACGCGCTTGCCCTTCAAATCGGCCATGGTGTTGATGCCGGTGCCTTCCACCGTCACCACATGCATGCGGTTCGGATAGACCACCAGCAGCGCCTGCAACGGCAGCTTGCCGCTCTTGAACTTGTCCTCGCCGTTGAGTGCATCGAGCGCGGCGTCGGCCATGGTGAAGTCAAGCTCGCTCTTGCCGGCGCCGATCAGCTTGAGATTATCGACCGAGCCGCCGGTCACCTCGGCGGTGGCCTGCACGTTCGGCAGGCTCTTCGACAGCACGTTGGCGACCGCACCGCCGAGCGGATAATACACGCCGCCGGTGCCGCCGGTGCCGATCGACATGGTTTTCTGCTGGGCATGGGCGGCGCCCGCAATTGCGAGCCCGAGAGTCATCGCCAGAATGGCTGTGGTTTTTTTCATCGTTGTCTCCTCAATCCCT
>CADEDX010000447.1 GCA_902826195.1 uncultured Bradyrhizobium sp.
GCGCGCGTCCGCGTGTATCACCGCATAGCCCCTCGGGACCCAGCGCTCCGGGTCCGGCATCTCCCAACGCATGAATGCAAGGCTGGATTTTTCCGCCATGCCCGGAACGCGGCGCAGCAGCATCCGCCAGGCGCGGCGATACGGTCCTGCCTCGGACCAGCGCACATCCTTGCCGTAGACGCCGTGCGTGACGAGCACAGGGACGGGCCGCTCGCCGGCAGGCCGGAAAATGTTGACGTGCAGGCCGAGGCCATCGGACATCGGCACCACCACGTCATAGTCGAACAGCACGTCAGGCACGGGAAAGGCCATACGCCGCCCCGCCGAGGCATTATCCACGGCCACGTCATCTACTGCGACCATTCGCAGGCTCTCCACTAACGCAATATAAACTGCGTTAGTGAATGTGACACGCCGCCGCTTCTAACGCAATACGATGTGCGTTACTGAACGGCATGACCCGTTCACCCACCCGGTCGAAGAAAAGCGCACCGCGCGCCCTCAGCGCCTTGCCGCGCCGGCGCACGGGCGGACGCAGTGCGCGGGTTCGAACCGCCGTTTTGGAAAGCGCCCTGGCGGTGCTGACGGAAACGGGGGCGGCCTCGTTCTCGATCGCCGATGTCGCGGCGCGCGCCGGCGTCCACCCGACCTCGATCTACCGTCGTTGGGGAACGCCAGCCGCCCTCGCGCTCGAAGCCAGCCTGGCCTTTGCCGACGAGATGCTGCCCTTGCAAGACCTCGGCTCGCTGGAACGCGAACTCATCGACCTGGTCACGCGCGTCAGGGATCTCCTCATCAATCCCAAAGGGCGGGCGCTGCTCCTGCTGGGAGCAACGTCAGATGGCGAGTATGCATCTGCCCGCGTGGAGTTCTGGCGGACACGGCTGGCGGCGGCGCAAGTCATCATCGCGCGCGCGGCCTCGCGCGGCGAACTGCCCCGAAACGCGCATCCCACCGAATTGATCGAGACGGTCGTTGCGCCGCTGTATTTCCGAGCGCTGGTCAGCGGGCGGGAGATCGAAACGTGGCCGATCCGCAAGGCCGTCCGAAGCGCCATTCGCGCTGCGCAGTCCCGTGAATGAGCGCGCATTTCGGCTCATGCCGCCGACACCGCGATCGAACAAGGTCGTTATCCGGTTTGCCGGCGTGGATGCTCATGCAAACTGCCTTTCCAGAAACGCGACGACGAAGTGCGGCATCGCCGCACTGACATCGCCCATCCCACGCACCAGATGGATCGACGACAATTCCGGTTGCTGCTGCGTGGCAAGATTGGCCTCGATCCGCGCGCGCAGGGCTTCGCCCGGCATATCGACCCGCAGCATCCGGATCATCGCCACCGCCGGCCCGGTATCGATGCAATGCCAATCGGGATCGCTGTCGTATTCGCCTGGCGAAAGCCCGGTCTCTTCCTCGAGCTCGCGCACGACGCTGCCCGAGATGTCGAGCATGCCGTCCCTGACGTCGTTCAGATCGGGCGTGCCGGACGGAAAATAGATGCGCCCGGGGTTCGCGGTGTGCTGGCCCATCTCGCCGAGCACAAAGGCGCCGTCCGCGCAGCGGAGCGCGCCCATGCCAAAGCCGTTGAACACGGTCGCGTCGGGAAAGCCCCAGTCGCGCCAGGCGAGAAAGCTTGCGAAATCGGTTTCGAAATAGCTGGCGCTGAAACGATCGCCTGAAAACACCGGGTTGCGACCGATCAGGACACGGCCGTTCCACAACGCGGGCTGCTTGCGCTGCTGCCCGGCGAAATACGCCGCTATGTCCTCACGCCGCGCGTCGGCAAACGGCCACGCCCATGGTTCGACGGCGAGGTCGAGCGTGCTGATGCGATGCATGACCGGGGTGTTCATGTCACGCGCCGCCCCATGCCGCCTGATATCGCGCCGATGTCACCCGACCTTATTTCGTGCTCGCGCCGGTCGTCTTCTTGACCTGCTCGACATATTTGTTGGTCCAGGTCTTGGTGACGTCGATGTTGGCTTTCGCGACCTCCGGCGAACTCTCGCTGAACACCGCGAGCACCGCATCCGCGCCCTTGGGGTCCATCAGGCCGGTCAGCGAATACATCGGAATCGTGTTCTTCAGCGCCGCCAGATAAAGCTCCTTGTTCTTGCCGACGATCTCGTCCGGCATCTTCGCCATGATCTCTTCCGGCGAATGCGAGTGGATCCAGGCAAGCGTGTTGACGATCGCCGTGGTCAGCGCCTGCGTTTCCTTTTCGTGCGACTTGATCCACGCGGTCGTCGTGTAAAGCGCGCCGCCGGGATACTCGCCGCCGAACACGGCGAGCGTATCCTTGGCGGTCCGGGTGTCGGCCAGGATCTTCAGGTCGGGATGGCTGCCCTGCAGCACGGTGACGGAGGGATCGAGCATCACGGCGGCATCGATCTGCCCCTGCTGCATCGCCGCGACTGCCGTGGCGCCCAAGCCAACGCCGATCACCGAAGCGCTGGTCGGGTCGAGGCCGTTCTTCTTCAGGAGATATTTCAGGAAGAAATCGGTCGAGGAGCCCGGCGCGCTGACGCCGACCTTCTTGCCGGCGAGATCCTTGACCGACTTGATCTCGGAGGTCTTTGAGGGCGAGACCACCAGCACCAGGCCGGGATAGCGGTCATAGACCACGAAGGACTGCAATTCCTGCTTCTTGGCGGCCAGATTGACGCAGTGATCGAAATAGCCGGAGACCACGTCGGCACTGCCGCCGAGCACGGCCTTCAGCGCGTCCGAACCACCCTTGAGGTCGACCAGTTCGACCGAAAGGCCCGCCTTGTCATATTCGCCGAGCTGCTTGGCCAGCACCGTCGGCAGATAGCACAGGCAGGAGCCGCCGCCGACCGCCACCGTGACCTTGCTTTGCGCCAAGGCAAATCCGGTGGCAAAGGTCAGCGCCAGCAGCGAGGCAGCCAGCCGGGCGAACAATTTTGTCATGGGTTCCTCCAATTCGTTGGTCGCAAGATAGAGCAGCCCGCGGACGTTGAGAAGCTCTCTACCCCGTCATTCCGGGGCTCGCGAAGCGAGAACCCGGAATCAAAGTCGCCGCCGAGCTTTCGGCGCGATGGATTCCGCGTTCGTGCTGCGCACGCCCTCAGGTGCGCAAATGCGCACCTGAGAATGACGGCAAGCTACCCCCTGCCCTCCGCCGTCGGCCGCCACACCAATAGCCTGCGCTCCACCAGCGTCACGCCGAAATCGATCAGGATGACAAAGGCCGACAGCACGAACATGCCGGCGAACACCGCGCCGACGTCGAACACGCCTTCGGCCTGCTGGATCAAATAGCCGAGGCCGGCGGCCGAGCCCAGATATTCGCCGACGACGGCGCCGACCACGGCGAAGCCGACGGACGTATGCAGCGAGGAGAACATCCAGGACAGCGCCGACGGCCAGTAGACGTGCCGCGTCAACTGCCGCTCGCTCATGCCGAGCATGCGGCCGTTGTCCAGCACGGTCCGGCTGACTTCCTTGACGCCCTGATAGACGTTGAAGAACACGATGAAGAACACCAGCGTGACGCCGAGCGCGACCTTGGACCAGATGCCGAGGCCGAGCCACAGCGCGAAGATCGGCGCCAGCACCACGCGCGGGAGCGCGTTGATCATCTTGACGTAGGGGTCGAATACCGCGGCGACGCGCGGCTGCCGCGCGAACCAGAAGCCGACCAGGACGCCACCGACCGAGCCGATCACAAAAGCCAGCACCGACTCCAACAGCGTGATCATCAGATGCTTCCAGATCACGCCTGTCGTGAACCATTTGATGATCTGGCTCGCGACGTCGACCGGGTTGGAGAAGAAGAACGGCGGCAGCAGGATTTTTCCGAACACCGGCACGGTGGTGAGGAACTGCCACAGCGCGAGTGCGACCACCGCCACCATCGATTGCCAGAACAACAGCGTCAGGCGCGTCATCAGACGGCCTCCGCCTGCGTCGACTGCGCGTAGCCCTTCATCACTTCGTCTTTCAGCACGCGCCAGATCTCGCGGTGCAGTTCGTGAAATTGCTTCTCCATCCGCACTTCCGAAATGTCGCGCGGGCGCGGCAGCGTCACCTGCCAGTCGCCGATGATGCGCGCCGATGGGCCCGCCGACATGATGACGACGCGATCGGCGAGCGCGATCGCTTCTTCCAGATCGTGGGTGACGAACAGCACCGCTTTGCGGTCGGCGTTCCACAGATCGAGCAGCAGGTTGCCCATGATCTGCCGCGTCTGGGCGTCGAGCGGGCCGAACGGCTCATCCATCAACAATATCTTGGGATCGCGGATCAGGACCTGCGCCAGGCCGACGCGCTTGCGCTGCCCCCCCGACAGCATGTGCGGATAGCGGTTGGCGAACGCGCCGAGCCCGACGGAGGTGAGCCAGCCCTGCGCGCGCTGCAGCGCCAGCTCTCGCGGGGCGCCCTTGATGTCGAGGCCGATCGCGACGTTGTCGATCGCCGTCTTCCAGGGAAACAGCGCATCGGCCTGGAACAGATAGCCGGCATCGCGGTTCAGCCCGGTCAGCGGCTGGTCGAAAATCTTCACCGACCCGGCGGCGGGCTTCAAAAGGCCGGCCGCGACGTTGAGCAGCGTCGATTTTCCGCAGCCGGTCGGACCGACGATGGCGACGAATTCGCCATGCGCGACGGACAGGCTGGCGCGCTCCACCGCCGTGTAAACGCGATCGCCGGCCACGCGAAAGGCCACCGTCGCATCGTCGAGTGCGACCGCCGCTGGTTGGGCCGTATCCGTCATGCTTGCTCCCAAGGGATTTGGACGGATGCCTTAGCGGTAAAGGAAGAGACTTTCAACGCGGCCGGGACGCCGGAGAATCGGCATGACCGCGGCGTGCAACCTGTGACTGCGCCCCTGCAAAGCACTGCGCGCGACTGCGACAATTTTGCAGGACCAAGTTGAGACCTGAGGTCTGATGCAACGTCAGTTCCGGCAGTTAAGTGCTGGCAATGCGCCGAAAATATAGTAGCGTCGCGGCAAGAAAAAATGCGGCGGCCGCCAAGCCGGCGCACGTCAAAGAAAAGGGAGGACTTTAATGTATTATTTCAAGGCTGCGATTGCGGCCGGTATTGCCTTCGCGACATTGACTGGCACTGCGCTTGCCCAGGGCAAGCCCCAGGAAATCAAGATCGGTATCACGACATTTCTTTCGGGGCCGGCTTCCGTGTTCGGCGTGCCGGCAAAGGCCGCGGCCGAGATGATCGCGGAGGACCTCAACAAGAAGGGCGGCATCGGCGGCGTGCCCGTCAAGCTTTCCTTCATCGACGAAGGCGCCGGCGGCGAAGCGCTGGTCTCGAACTACCGGCGCATGGTGCAGGATGAAAAGGTCGACGCGACCTTTGCCTCGATCTCCTCGGGCAGCTGCAACCAGCTCGTTCCCGTCGCCGAAGACCTCAAGGTCATGAACTTCATGTGGGATTGCGGCGCGGCCTCGATCCTCGAGACCAAGAAGTATCGCTACAATTTCCGCACCCAGGCCAACGGCACGCCCGAGATGCTGGCGGTGCTGGTCTATCTGCTCAAGACCAAGCCGGACTTCAAGACCATCGCGGTCGTCAATCAGGACTATGCGTGGGGCCGTGAAAGCTGGGAGATCTTCTCCACCGCATTGAAGGCGATGAAGCCCGACGTGCAGGTAGTGGCGGAGCTTTTCCCGAAATTCGGCGCGCCTGACTATTCGACCGAGGTCTCCCGCCTGCTGGCGCTGCGGCCCGACGTTGTTCTCACCACGTCCTGGGGCGGCGACCTCGACACGCTGGTTCGCCAGGCCGGTCAGCGCGGCCTGCTGCAGCAATCGACCTTCGTGCTCGGAATCGGCGAATCCTCGATCCAGCGGCTCGGCAAGGATCTACCGGAAGGCCTGATCGTCGGCGCGCGCGGCGACCCCCGGTTCCTGCCC
>CADEDX010000448.1 GCA_902826195.1 uncultured Bradyrhizobium sp.
CCGCGCTGGATGTCGCCCTTGGCGTCGGGAACGGTCTTGCCGTGCTCGCGCGCCAACAGGTCGGCAAGCTTGTCATAATCGCGCTGCGCCAATTCGAGAAACTTCATCATCACGCGCGCGCGGCGCTGCGGATTGGTGTTGGCCCATTCGACCTGGGCGTCCCTGGCGTTCTCGATCGCCGCGCGAACCTCGGCCTTGGAGGCCAGCGCCACCTTGGCCTGCACGTCGCCGGTCATCGGCTCGAAAACGTCGGCCGTGCGGCCCGACGTGCCCTTGATTTCCTTACCGCCGACGAAATGTCCGATGGAACGCATGAATTCCTCCCTAACGATCCCGCTGAATTGCTTTGGAGCCTTTTTGACCCGCATTTCTTGGGATACAAGTCCGATAAAATGCACCATAGATGTGCGGAAATGCTGGATCAAGGCTCCGGGGCAATCGACTGGGATGACTTCCGCTTCGTGCTGGCGATCGTCCGCGGCGGATCGGTTTCCGCTGCCGCCAAGCAGCTATCGGTCGATCATGCCACCGTGATCCGGCGGGTCGACCGGCTGGAACGGCATCTCTCGGCAAAACTGTTCGATCGTCGCAAGACCGGCTACCTGCTGACCGAAGCCGGCCAGCGCGTCGCCGACAGCGCCGAAGCGATGGAATCCACCATCGTCGCCAACCAGGAGGAGGTCGGCGGTTCGCGCGCGCAACTCACCGGCACGGTCCGGATCGGCGCCCCCGACGGTTTTGGCAGCCATTTCCTCGCTTCGCGGCTGGTGAAATTCACCGAGCGGTACCCCGATCTCGACCTTCAGCTGGTCGCCACCGCCCAGCTGTTCAGCCTGCCGCAGCGCGCGGCCGACATCGCGATCAGCCTGACCATGCCGAAGGAAGGCCGCATCGTCGGCCGCAAACTGCTCGATTACAGCCTCGGCCTCTACGCCACGCCGGCCTATCTCGACCGCGCGCCAAAGATCGCGTCGCGCGGCGACCTGCCCGGCCACCGCTTCGTCGGCTATATCGAGGAGCTGCTGTTCACGCCCGAGCTGGATTACCTGCCGCAGGTCTCGCCGAAGATTTCCGCCAAATTCCGCAGCGCCAACCTGATCGCGCAGCTCAATGCCACCATTGCCGGTTTTGGGATCGCCGTACTGCCGCACTTCATGGCGACGGCGCACCCGGAATTGCGGCCGGTGTTACCCGGCGAGATCAGCATCGCGCGCACGTTCTGGATGCTGATGCACGCCGATAGCAAAAACTTGGCGCGGATTCGCGCAGTGGCCGATTACATTCTTGAGACGGTGGAGAGTGAGCGCGCGCTGTTCGCCGGGCCGTGAGATATCGCATCCCCGTCGTCGTCCCGGCGAACGCCGGGACGACGAGGAGAAAGTTTGTCGCTTGTTAATTCACCTTCGCTTTTGCCTTCTTCGCGGCCGGCTTCGTCGCGCGGGCCAGCGCCGCCTCGCGGCCGGAGGCCAAAATCTCGTCCGACAACTCGCCGCTGCCGGCGACGCGGGACATCACCAGCGCGCCCATCATCGTCGCCATCGTGCCCATCGCGAGCCGGCGTGCCGTCTTCCTCGGCACGTCGGGAATCTGGTCGGCGACGAGATCGATCATCTGGTCGAGCTTGGCCGCAAACGCCTTGCGCGTCTTGGCGCTCTCGCGGGCGATCTCGGCGCCGAGGGTGGGAACGGCGCAGCCGCGGCCGGGATCATCGCGATGCGTGGCCGACACGTAGGACTCGACGATAGCCGACAGCCGCTTCTCCGGCGGAATTTCAGCGGTCATGTTGCGCCAATGCTCGGCCGCGCGATCCATCGCGTATCCGAACGCCTCGATCACCAACGCCTCGCGGGAATCGAAATGCGCGTAGAAACCGCCATGGGTCAGGCCCGCTTCCTTCATCAGGTCGGCGACGCCGATCCCGTGCGCGCCCTTCTCGCGAAGCCGCACCGAGGCCTTCTTCACGATCCGCGCGTGGGTCTCCTGCTTGTGCTCTTTCGAATAACGCATCAATCCGTTCCATTAAATGTCTGCAGTCATATAATAGCGATCGCGTGCCCAAAAAGCTGCATCTATTTCGCTTTTTCTTCTCCGATCATCGTAAAAGTGGCAGTCGCGTGCACTGCGAGATTGCCCGCGCCGTCGCGAACGAAACCCTCGGCATAACTGGTCTGACGGCCCAGTTTTACCACCTTGCCCTCCGCTGATACCGTGCCGGACCGCACGGACAGCGGACGCAGATAGGTAAGCTTGAGATCCAGCGTCACCGACGTCTGGCCGGCCGGTTGCATGGTGGCAATGGCGCAGCCCATGGCGGTATCCAGCAGCGCCGCCGCGGTCGCGCCGTGCAGCCGGCCGATGGTATTTTCGAGGCTTTCATCCGGATCCAACTCCATCACGATCCGGCCCGGTTCGGCGATGCGCATCTCAAAGCCGATCAGCCGGGCCATCGGCGGCGGCGGCAGGATGCCGTCGCGGATCGCGCACATGGTTTCCAGCCCGGATAGTCCTGCCGCCGCTTTCGCCACCGGCCCCGGCGCCTGCCACTCCACCACCCGATGCCGCCGCGCATCGAAGGAGAACAGATCGATCGTATCGGTCGCAGTCATGCCAGCACCCTTTGAATGATGCTCGTCATTTTATATTGGCGCGGGCTGCCCCGCAATCCCTCCCCGCCTGCCCTTGACAAGCCGGTGAATGTCCTTGGAAGTGGCCGTTAACCGCCCCGACCAACGTCCGGAATAAAAAATGGAAATGCTCAATCCCCATTGCGGCGTCGATCGCGACGATCGCGGCGTGGTTCGTCTGTCGATCTGCAATGCAGGCTCGCTCAATATCCTTTCCTCCGCCGTCACCGACGGCGTCCGCGAGGGGTTCGAGAAGCTCGCCGGTGACAAACATGTTCGCGTCGTCATCCTCGCCGGCCAGACCGAGAAGAGCATGATCGGCGGCGCCGACATCAAGGAAATGGCAAAACTCGACCAGAAGTCCGCGGAAGCGTTCATCTCGCGGCTGCGCGACCTCTGCGAGGCCGTGCGGCATTTTCCGGCGCCCGTGATCGCGCGGCTGCCGGGCTGGTGCCTCGGCGGCGGCCTCGAAGTCGCCGCCGCCTGCGATTTCCGGATTGCCGCTCACGACGCCAAGTTCGGCATGCCGGAGGTCCGCGTCGGCATCCCCTCGGTGATCCACGCAGCGCTATTGCCGCGGCTGATCGGCTGGGGCCGCGCCCACTGGCTGGTCATGACAGCGGAGAACATCGACGCACCGACCGCGCTGGCCTGGGGCCTGGTCGACAAGGTCGCCAAGGAAGGCGGGCTCGATGAAGCGGTTGAACATACCGTCAAGGCGCTGCTGGAATGCGGCCCCGAAGCGCTGCGCGCCCAAAAGGCGCTCATGCGCCAGTGGGAGGAACTGCCGCTGACGGAGTCGGTCAATCTGAGCGTCGCCGCGTTCGGAAAATCCTTCCTCACCGGCGAGCCGCAACGGCTGATGCAGGGCTTCCTCGATCGCAAGAAGTAGACGGAGGACGGCGTGAGACCTGCCGGCAAAGGAGCGCTGGAATCGCTCTATTTCGACTATCCGCAGTTTGCGGCGCCGCGCGTGCCCGAGCTCGACGGCACGGCGACACGGCATCCCGTGCTGATCGTAGGCGCCGGGCCGATCGGCATGACAGCGGCGCTCGTGCTGGCGCGATACGGCGTCAGAAGCGTGCTGATCGACCGCAAGGACACATTTAACGACGGCAGCCGCGCTATCTGCATCGCGCGGCCGAGCATGCACATCCTGGAGCGGATCGGCGCAGTCGCGCCGTTCGTCGAAAAGGCACTCGGCTGGCGGTACGGCCGCAGCTACTATCGCGGCGAACAGATATTTCGGCTGGAGATGCCGCAACCGCCGGGCGAAAAATATCTGCCGATGTACAATCTGCAGCAGCAATACATCGAAAAATTCCTGCACGACGCGGTCGCCGCCAACCGGCTCATCGACATGCGCTGGCAGAGCGAACTGTCCGTCATCGAGCGTCGTGACGACGGCGTGACGGCGCGGATTTCCTCGCCTGCCGGCGATTACCGGTTGGATGCCGATTATGTGCTCGCGGCCGACGGCGCGCGCTCGCCCGTCAGGACAATGCTTGGGCTGCGACTGAAGGGCGACAATTACGAAGGCCGCTATGTCATTGCCGACATCCGCATGGATCACGACTTTCCGACCGAGCGCCGCGCCTTTTTCGAACCGGCCGGCAATCCCGGCGGCACCGTTCTGATCCACAAGCAGCCCGACAACATCTGGCGCGTGGATTACCAGCTGCGCGAGGATGAAAGCGAGACGGACGCTCTGAAAGAGGAAAATCTCCGCGCCCGCGTCGGCGCCATTCTGGCCGATATCGGCCACACCAAGCCGTGGGAGCTGGAATGGTGGAGCGTCTATTCCGCCAACACGCTCTGCCTCGATGACTACCGTCACGGCCGCGTCATCTTCATCGGCGATGCCGCGCATATCGTGCCGATTTTTGGTGTGCGCGGGCTGAACAACGGCCTGGCGGACGCCGAGAACATCGGCTGGAAGCTGGCGCTGGTGCTGAATGGCGAGGCGGACGAGCGGCTGCTCGACAGCTATTCGCCGGAGCGGCGCGGCGCCACGCTCGACGTGTTCGCCAACGCCACCAGGAGCACGCGCTTCATGACACCGCCCAGCCGCGGCTGGCGCCTGATGCGGGACGCGGCGCTGTCGCTGGCGGTGAAGCACGAGTTCACGCGCGAATTCGCCAACCCGCGGCAGATGACGCCCTACACCTACGCCGACAGTCCGCTCACCGTCCGCGACCCCGACGACGACGGCGCCGCGGCCTCACGTGGACCATTGGCCGGCGCCGCCTGCCCCAACGCCAGGCTGGCCGACGGGCGCCACCTGCTGGATCTGGCGGGGCCGGGCTTCACGCTGCTGGTCGTCTGCGACCGCGGGCCCGACGCGGCCGCAAGCCGCTGCTTCGAGCGGCTGCGCCAGGTCGACCCCGCACTCGTGGTCTGCGTGATCGGCAGCACCGCGCTGCCCGACGCCGACCGCAGCATCGCCGGCGCCCTGGGCGCCGAGCAGGGCAGCGTGCTGCTGCTGCGGCCCGACCTGCACATCGCCGGGCGCTGGCGCCGCCTGCGGGCAGACCGGCTGCAGGCGGCCCTGCGCCAGGCACTGGGGCACAGCGCATGAAGCTCGACGACCCCCGGCCGCAGCCGTCGACGCTGCCCTTCGACGAGCTGGAACGCGCCTACGAAGCGCTGGCGCTGGCCCTCGACGCGGCCGGCCCCGGGCGCGAGTCGCTGCTGCTCACCCGGCTGGCGCTCGTGCTGGCGCACCGTGGCGGCGACCTGGCGGCCTTCGAGCAGGCGCTGGCGGTCGCGCTCGATGGCCTGGTGGAGGGGAGCGTCGATGGTTCAGCCTGAACGCAAGATGTCCGCAGCTAAGATAGACCTGGCCAACAGGCTGTTCTTCCGGCTCTACCAGTGCGCCAACATGCTGCACAAGACCGGCAGCCGGGCGGTCGAGGCCGAGGGCCTGACCACGCAGCAGTGGGCGGTGCTGGGAGCCTTGTCGCGCGAGCAGTCGCAGGGCGGCATGGCCATCGGCGACCTGGCCCGCTACCTGATGGTGAGCCGCCAGAACCTGTCGGGCCTGATCAGCCGCATGGAGCGCGACGGCCACGTGACCGTGGCCGCCAGCGGCCAGGACCGCCGCTCACGCGTGGTGACCATGACGCCGTCGGGGCGCCATGTGTGGCAGGACCTGGCCCTGCCCAAGATCCATGGCTACTACGACGAGATCCTGGCCGACTTCTCGGTCAACGACGTCACGCACACGCTGCACTACCTGCTCAAGATCCTGGAGAGCAT
>CADEDX010000449.1 GCA_902826195.1 uncultured Bradyrhizobium sp.
AGACATTCCTGACTGCTACCAGGTGCCACACGGCCGTTGCTCTGGTCCAATCCAATCCCAATATCGCAATCGTGCTGATGGATATCATGATGCCGCAGATGGACGGATATCAGACGATCGGCGTTATCAGGCAAAACCCGTCGTTCGGTCGCCTTCCGATCATCGCGCTGACCGCCAAGGCGATGAAGGGCGACCGCGAAAAATGTCTCGAAGCCGGCGCTTCCGACTATCTCGCAAAGCCCGTCAATACCGAGCAATTGCTGCTCGCGATACGAATGTGGCTGCACCGGTGACCGGCGTAAGCAGATGATGGATCAGGACAAGGTCAACATTCTTCTGGTGGACGATCAGCCGGCGAAGCTGCTCGCCTATGAAGTCATCCTGAAGGAACTCGGCGAGAGCCTGATCAAGGCTTCGTCTGGGCGCGAAGCACTGGAGTATCTGCTCAAGAACGACGTTGCGATCATCCTGGTCGATGTCTGCATGCCGGAACTGGACGGCTTCGAACTCGCCGCCATGATCCGCGAACATCCCCGCTTCCAGAAAACGGCGATGATCTTCATTTCCGCCATCCAGGTCAGCGACATCGACCGGCTGCGCGGCTACGAGATGGGCGCGGTCGACTATGTGCCGGTGCCCGTCGTACCGGAAGTGCTGCGCGCCAAGATCAAGGTGTTTGCCGAGCTCTATCGCAAGACGCGCCAGCTCGAACGCCTCAACGTCGAGCTCGAGGATCGCGTTCGCGCCCGCACTGCCGAACTGGAGGAATCGCACGCCCGTCTGCTGGAAAGCGAGCAGCGCCGCAGCCTCGCCATCGCCGCCGGCAAGATGGGATCCTGGGACTGGGACTGGGTCAACGGCGACTGGATGTGGGATGAAGGCCAGTACCAGATCTTCGGGCTCGATCCCAGGACGTTTGTGGTGGACCCCTCGAACGTCCAGATGCTGCTGCACCCGGACGATACCGATGAGCTGCGCAAGGCGATCGGCCAGTTCACAAACGGTAGCAAATCTTACGAGGGGGAATTCCGCATCATCCGGCCGAACGGCGAGGTGCGATGGTGTGCCGGAACGGCGGCGGCGAGCACCGACAAGGCCGGCCGCGTCGTCCGCGTCAGCGGCGTTACTGTCGACATCACCGAGCGCAAGCAGGCTGAGGAGCGGCAGAACCTGCTGGCGCGGGAGGTCGACCATCGCGCCAAGAACGCGCTGGCGCTGGCGCAATCCATCGTCCGGCTGACGCGCGGCGAGAATGTGAAGACCTATGTCCGCTCGGTTGAAGGGCGGATCAACGCGCTGGCGCGGGTCCACACCGTGCTTTCGCTGTCGAGCTGGCAGGGCGCCGAAATAAGAAAACTGATCGACGAGGAGCTGGCGCCCTATTCCACCGGCGAGCAGGTCAAACTGGCCGGCCCGGAGATCCAGCTGGAGCCGGCGACAGCTCAGACCGTCGCGCTGGCCCTCCATGAGCTCGTCACCAACTCGGCGAAATACGGCGCGCTATCGGCGCTGTCGGGCCGGCTGTCGATCGGTTGGGAAGGGCATGCGGGTCTGCTCAAGATCATATGGGTCGAGAGCGGCGGGCCGGCGGTCGAAAAGCCGGTGTCGCGCGGGTTCGGCACCAGAAGTGTGATCGCCAGCATCGAGTCACAGCTCGGCGGCAAGGCCGAATTCGACTGGCGTCCGGAAGGCCTCGTTTGCTGTCTGACGGTCCCGCTGCCGCACCGGCAATTCGCCGCCGAACCGGCGTCGCTGGTCGAGGCAGCCGCTGACGGCCATGCCCTGCGACGCGCCGAGTGGTAACCGCATGCGTGATTGGCCCCCATCAACGCGGACTGAGCTGGTTTATCCCGCCGCCGCCAAGGCGGCATCAACCGGCTGCCGGCACGATCCCCGCGCCGCCTCGATGGCGCGCAGCAGATCCGCCGGGCGAAATGGCTTCAGCAGGCAGACCACGTCAGGGAGTTTGGGCGCATCGGACTGGAAGTCCAGCACGGTCATTCCCGAAATTGCAACGACCGGCAGGTCCGGCGCCTGGGCACGTAGCGCTGCAATCAGATCCGAGCCGTTGGTCTCCTGCAGGAAGATGTCGACGATCGCCAGATCGAAGCTGGCCTGCTCGAACAACGTCAAGGCTGAAGCGGCGCTTGCCGCCTCGAAGATCTCAAAACCATTCATACGCAACACGATGGAAATCATCGTGCGGACTTCGGGCTGATCGTCAACAACAAGCACGCGGGGCAAAGAGGCCTCCCGGATCGGTGGCGCAACAGCCTTTGGCGAGAATCGGCGAGAACTGAGGGCTGCATGACCAATATTGGGCCGGACGGTAAAGAGTCTGTTACACGTTGATTGAGCCGCGCACGATGTGCCGGCAGGTAAAATGTAACCTCGAGTTGCTTCTGACCGGGGCAACGTTAGCGTGGCTTCGGCACCATGATTCCTAAAGGGCCGGTATCCGGTTGCGGCGCGTAATTCCCGTGCGTTTGAGGCTATTGCCACTTTGAAATGCCACGGGCGTTCGTTGCCGGTTGGCCGGAGGCGACAATGGGTGACGAGCGCAACATCTTCGTCTCGACCATGCCGGCAACCGGCCGCGACCGCAGGGCGGCGCTCATCGTGGTCATCGTCTCGGCGGTGCTGTTCGCCTGCGCCGTGCCGTTTGCCGGCGTGCCGCTGGCTCCCGTCCCGGCATTCGTTGCGAGCTACCAATCGGCGCTGGCCATCAACGACGTAATCACCGCCGTCCTGCTTTATTCGCAGTTCGCCATTTCCCGATCTCGGGCGCTCCTGCTGCTCGCGAGCGGATATTTGTTTACGGCCATCGCGGCCATCGTCCACGCCCTCAGCTTTCCGGGCCTGTTCGCGCCCAGCGGGCTGCTCGGCGCAGGATCGCAGACCACCGTCTGGCTCTACATGGTCTGGCACGGCGGATTTCCGCTGCTCGTCATCGGCTATGCGCTGCTGAAAGCGCACGACGACGGACAGACGACACGGGGTACGACGGGCATCGCAGTCGCCAGGAGCATCGTTACCGTCGGCGTTGCGATGGCGGCGTTCGCGTGGCTGGTCACCGCCCAGCACGACCGGCTGCCGATCCTTTTGAGCGGCGGACACTACACGCCCGTGATGCTGGGCGTGGTCTCGACCGTATGGTGCCTCAGCTTCGCAGCATTGGCGACGCTGTGGCTTCGCCGGCCGCACTCCGTGCTCGACATCTGGCTGATGGTGGTGATGAGCGTCTGGCTCTTCGACATCGCGTTGTCCGCGATCCTGAACGTCGCGCGCTTCGATCTCGGCTTCTATCTCGGCCGCATCTTCGGACTTTGCGCCGCGTCTCTGGTGCTCGGCGTCCTGCTGACCGACAATGTCGTCCTGCAGGCGAAGCTGGTCCGCCTGCTCGGAAATGTACGCCGGGAAGCAGCGTCCGAACGAAGCCTTCGCCGCGAACGCGAAAGCCTGTTCAGCGCGGTCGTGGAATCATCCAGCGACGCCATCATCACCAAATTGCTTGACGGTACGATCACCGGCTGGAACGGGGCCGCCGAACGCCTGTTCGGCTATACGGCGGCGGAGGTGATCGGCAAGAACATCAAGATCATCGTCCCGCCGGACCGGCACGACGAAGTGCGCGATATCATCGAACGGGTCGGCGGCGGCGAACCGATCGCACACCACGAAACGACGCGCATGCGCAAGGACGGCGGCATCGTCCATGTCTCGTTGAGTATCTCCCCGATCCGTTCGTCTTCCGGAAAGATCGTCGGGATCTCCAAAGCCGCGCGCGACATCACCGAAAACAAGTTGACGCAGCAGGCGCTCAGCCAGGAAATCGAAGAGCGGCGGCGCATCTTCGAATCGTCGAACGATCTTATCCTGGTGACGGACAGCAAGGGCAATTTCATCCAGGTCAGCCCGAGCGTCACGTCGATTCTCGGCTATCAACCCTACGACATGATCGGGCACAGCGCGGAGGAATTCATTCACGCCGACGATCTCGAAAACACGCGCAGGGAAATGCAGGCCGCGCGGCGGGGGCAGCAACAGCGCAGTTTTGAGACACGCTATATCGACAAGGAGGGCAACGCGGTCGCGCTGAACTGGACCGGAACATGGTCGGAGCCGGTCCGCCGCCATTTCTTCATCGGCCGAGATCTGACCGAGAAGCAAGCCGCGGAAGCCCAGTTGCGGCATGCACAGAAGATGGATGCGATCGGCCAGCTCACCGGCGGCGTCGCGCACGACTTCAACAACATCCTGACCGTGATTACCGGCACCATCGGCATTCTGGAAGAAGCTGTCGCCGATCGGCCCGAGTACGCCACCATCGCGAAGCTTATCGATGAAGCTGCCGAACGCGGCGCCAACCTGACCAAGCATCTGCTGGCCTTTGCACGCAAGCAGCCGCTGCAACCCGTCGAACTCGACGTCAATGCGCTGGTACTGGAATCCGCCAAGCTGTTGCACCCTACCCTCGGCGAACACATCGAAATCACGCCGCTGCTGGCCGAGGATGCCTGGACGGCCATGGCCGACCCCAGTCAGCTCACCACCGCCGTGCTCAACCTGGCGATCAATGCCCGCGACGCCATGCCCAATGGCGGCAAGCTGACGCTCGAGACCGCCAACGTGGTTCTCGACGAGAACTATGCCGGCATGCACAGCGAGGTCACGCCCGGCCACTATGTGATGATCGCCGTCAGCGATACCGGCACCGGAATTCCGCGGGCACTGCTGGATCGGGTGTTCGAGCCGTTTTTCACGACCAAGGAAGTCGGCAGAGGCACCGGCCTTGGGCTGAGCATGGTGTTCGGCTTCGTCAAGCAGTCGGGCGGCCACGTCAATATCTACAGCGAGGAAGGCCACGGCACGTCAGTCAAGATCTACCTGCCGCGGGCGACGGGACTGCAGCAGACGGTTGCGGAAGCGCTGGTGTCGGCGAACGTCGTGGGCGGCACCGAAACCATCCTCGTCGTCGAAGACGATGCAATGGTGCGGCGCTATGTGATGACCCAGATCCAGAGCTTGGGCTACACCACGCTGGAGGCTTCCAACGGGTCTGACGCCCTGCGCATCATCGACGATGTCCCCGCCATCGACCTGCTTTTCACCGACGTGATCATGCCGGGCGCCATGAACGGCCGCCAGCTCGTCGACGAGGCGCTGAAGCGGCGCCCCGGTCTCAAGACGCTCTATACGTCGGGATATACGGAGAACGCCATCGTTCATCATGGCCGGCTGGATTCCGGCGTGCTGCTGCTGGCGAAACCCTACCGCAAATCCGAACTCGCCAGGATGATACGGTTGGCGCTTGCCAGTTGAGCAACGCTTGCGCCTGATGTATCCGTGGAGCGGCCCGCCACATGTGGCCTGACGGAACGGCGCGTTGAAGAATCTCATCACCGACATATCCGGCGTTCGCGTCGGCCACGCCGACGACGCAGCGCTCGCTTCCGGCGTGACCGCGATCATCTTCGATTCCCCCGCGGTCGCCGCGATCGACGTGCGTGGCGGCGGGCCCGGCACCCGCGAGGATGGCCTGCTCAAGCCCGAAAGCACCATCCAGGAGATCGACGCCATCGCGCTATCCGGCGGCTCGGCGCTCGGGCTCGATGCCGCGGGCGGCATACAGGCCTGGCTGGCCGAACAGGGCCGCGGCTTGCGGGTCCGCGAGGCCGTGATCCCGATCGTTCCGGGCGCGATCTGCTTTGATCTGCTCAACGGCGGCGACAAGGCCTGGGGACGCTTCCCGCCCTATCGCGACCTCGCCTACGCCGCGGCGCGCGCGGCGCGCGACGATTTTGCATTGGGCAGCGTCGGCGCCGGCCTCCGCGCGACCACGGCCAATCTCAAGGGCGGGCT
>CADEDX010000450.1:0-3253 GCA_902826195.1 uncultured Bradyrhizobium sp.
AAGAGGCCGAGCTTGTGCGAACGCTTCATCGTTTTCTCCCATGTGCGCGGATTCAGGTGCGGCGCAGGTGCGCGGATAGTGACCGCACTTGCCCCGCACGGCAACGGGGGCGCCGCTAGGGCGCCTGTCCCGATTGAGCATGAAATTCTTCACGGTGGCGAGAGGTGAGCCCCGGTTTCCCCTCAGCGCGCAAGGCCAAAGCCGGCGGCCTTGAACGCATTTCGAGCAGGCTCGGTTTCTAGAAATGCAAGGAAAGCGGCGCCGGCCCCCCCGGTCTTTCCAGCGAGCAGCGCCGCGGGGTAGGTCACCGGCGTATGCGATCTGGCAGGGAAAACGCCGACGACCTGTATGGTGTCGCCAGCGGCCGACGCATCGGTTGCATAGACGATCCCGGCCGCGGCATCGCCAGTTTCGACAAATCGCAGGGCTGCGCGAACATTTTCCGCCCGGGCGACACTCGATGCGACCCCATCCCACGCGCGGAAGTGCATCAGCGCTTCGCGGGCATACTTCCCAGCGGGCACGGATTCAGGATCGGCCAGCGCAAGCTTTCCGCCCTTCAGGGCGCCGGCAAGGTCCATCCCGTCGGCAATTTCCAAGGTTATCGGGGCGCCGGCGGGGGCGACGAGGACGAGTTCGTTGGAGAGGATCGTCGCGCGTGTGGCAGGATCGATCAGCGATTTTTCGGCGGCATAGTCCATCCAGGCCTCGTCCGCCGATATGAAGATGTCCGCCTGCGCGCCCTGCTCCAGCTGTTTCGCCAGCGCGGAGCTGGCCGCGAAGCTGAAGTGCGGCTTGGGATGGCCTTCGGCCGCATAGAGATCGCCAACTTCCTGAAGCACGCCGGTGAGGCTCGCAGCGGCGAAGATGACAGGAGCGGCTTGTTCGCTGGCCGGCGCGGGATCGCCGCAGCCGGCAAGCGCGAGCGCGGCTGCAAGCGCGCGGATGACTGATTTCATGATCGGACCCCTAGAGCGCGTGCGCCTTCACGACCGCCCAGGCCTGCCTGCCCTGCTCCAGCTGGAGATCGACAAGCGCCTCCGGCGTTATACGTGACAGAATATAGCCCGCTTCTGTCGCGAGTGAAACCAGAACGCCCCGTTCGGTCTCGCGGGTGATGGTGGCCACGCGCCCTTCCCAGACATGCCGGGCCGAAATGCCCCGCGGTCGCTCCGACGCCAGCAGCACGCTGTCAGCCCTCACCCACACGCCCTCGACTGCGCCGCCGGCGATTGCCGAGGCGGGCACGCGCGAGCCGAGATCGCGACGGTCGAGCAGGTTTGCAAACTCTGGTCGCGCCATGACGTCGGCCGCCGCCCCATGGGCGATGACCCGGCCGCCGCGCATGGCGATGACGTCGTGAGCGATCTCCGCTGCGTCATCGATATGATGCGTGACGACGACCATCGGCAGGCCCTGCTCCTTCGACAGCTCCCGCAGCAGCCCGAGAAAATCGCGGCGCCGGCGGCCATCCAGCGCGGCAAACGGTTCGTCCAGGAGCAGGAGTTCAGGCGCCGACACGATGGCGCGCGCGAGCGCGACGCGGCCGCGCTCGCCGCCGGAGAGGTTGCGAACGGGACGGTCGAGCAGATCTTCGAATTCCAGCCGCCGCGCGATCTCAATGACGATCGGGGCATTGCGCGCTGCGGGGCGGCGGCGTTCGGCATACTTCAGATTTCCGCGAACGGTCAGGTGCGGAAACAAGCGGGCGTCCTGGAAAACGAGGCCGACGCCACGTTCATGCGTGGGTATGCGAATCCCGGCGCTGACGTCTTCCAGCACGCGGTCATCGAGGCTCAGGCTGCCGGCCTCAAAACGGTGGAGACCAGCGATCGAGGACAGCAGGCTCGACTTGCCCGAGCCGGACGGGCCGAACACGACGGTGACGCCACTCGCCGCCACCTCGAAATCGGCCTCGAGGCGAAACGCGCCCCTGCGAACGACGACCTCGCGCAATTTCAGCGTCACGCCTCGAGCCTCCGGCGCGCCCAGCGCTGCAGCATCTCGGCAAGCACGAGGCCGGTGACAGCGGCGGTGAGCGAGATCAGGGCGCGGCGGTAGGCTGCGTCATCACGCCCGGGCGTGTTGAGCGCGGCATTGATGGCGAGCGGCAGGGTCTGCGTCTCGCCTTCGACGTTGGATGCAAAGGTGATGACGGCCCCGAACTCTCCAAGGCCGGCGGCAAAAGCGGTGACGGCCCCGGCAAGAACCCCGGGCCAGGCCAGCGGCAGCGTCATGGACCAGAAGCGGTCCCACGGACCGGCTCGGAGCACGGACGCAGCCTCGAACAGGCCGGGGTCGGTCGCTTCGAATGAAAGCCGGATCGCACGCACCATCAGGGGGAACGCCATCACCGCCGTGGCGACGGCCGCACCCTCGGCGCTGAACGCGAGCTGGATGCCGAAGCTCGATTTAAGCCATCCGCCAAGCGGGCTCTGCGCGCCGAGGCCCAGCAGCAGGAGATAGCCGACAAGGACGGGCGGCAGGACGAGCGGCAGATGTGCGATGGTGTCGAGGATCGACTTGCCTGGAAAGCGCGGTCGCGACAGCGCCCATGCAAAGACAATGGCGACGGGCATGGAAAAAAGCACGGCGCGCCCCGCAACGCCGAGGCTGGTCGAAAGTATCTGCAACTCCGCTGGGGTCAGCATGGCGCGCACCATGTCGTGGGAGGCTGGCCCCCTCAAGACAATAGTTCCGGACGCGATGCCGCGATTCCCGCGATGGGCGAGGCTGGTCAACAGAGGCGGAAACTGCTTGAAGCGCCGCGATGACAGAGCCGCGAGCGACACTGACGATCCTGCGCCTTGGCGCGCAGGGCGATGGCGTCGCCGAACATGAAGGCCGTCAAGTCTTCGTGCCGTTTGCGCTGCCAGGCGAGGTGGTCGAAGCCGAAGTCGAGGGCAATCGCGCACGTGTTGTGGCGATCGTCACGCCTGCCCCGGATCGAATGGCGCCGCGCTGCAGCCATTATGGTGAATGCGGCGGTTGTTCGCTGCAGCACCTCCCGCTCGATCGCTACCTGAAGCTGAAGCGGGATCTTGTCACGACGGCGCTGTCCTTTCAGAGCGTCGACGCGGCAGTGGGAGACGTTGTGCGGGTTCCGCCAGCCTCGCGCCGCCGCGCCGTCTTTGCAGCGCACCGGGCGGGCAAGGATATCGTCGTCGGGTTTCACGGCCGGCGTAGCCATCACATTGTCGTCGTCAAGGACTGCGCCGGACTGACGCCCGCGCGTGTCGAGTTGGTCCCTCAA
>CADEDX010000450.1:3263-5848 GCA_902826195.1 uncultured Bradyrhizobium sp.
GCCGGTGGGGGATGCACTGACGATAACCGCAACCGAGACCGAGAGCGGTTTCGATGTCGCGCTGACGGGTGCGCCGAAGGGCATGTCGGCGGACGGACGCAGGGTGGCCGCGCAGACGGCGGAGGCAATGGGTCTGGCGCGGCTTTCGATCAATGGAGCGATCGAGATTGAACGCGTCGCCCCTGCCCTGCGTATTGGCGCAGCGGTCGTCACACCTCCGCCTGGCGGTTTCCTGCAGGCGTGTCGCGAGTCGGAGGCCGAAATGCTTGGGCTTGTCCAGGAAGCGGTCGCCGGAGCTGAGCGGATTGTCGACCTGTTCGCCGGCGTCGGCACCTTCGCCCTGCCCCTCGCGGCCTCGGCTGCGGTCCATGCCGTCGAGGGTGACGAAGCATCGATAAGGGCGCTTGGTCGCGCAGCCAAGAAGACGACTGGCATCAGGCCTGTGACCACGGAGGTGCGCGACCTGTTCCGCAGCCCGCTGGATTGGAAGGACCTGAAGCGTTTCGACGCCGCCGTGATCGATCCACCGCGCGCCGGCGCCGAGGCGCAGACGCGCGCACTTGCATTGTCCAGCCTCACCCGTATCGCCATGGTTTCCTGCAACGCCACCACATTTGCACGCGATCTCAAGATACTTGTCGCTGCGGGCTGGCGCGTGTCGCGGATCACGCCGGTGGACCAGTTCATCTGGTCGCCACACATCGAGATCGTCGCCGCGCTGGACCGGAATTCCGCATGAACGTGTCACTCTTTCTTCTGGCGCTTGGGTTGGCGGCCGACGCCTTTGCCGTTGCACTCGGTCAGGGCGCGGTCGTGCGCGGCAATCCCTGGCGTACCGCAATCCTCGTGGGCGCGGTTTTCGGTGTGGCGCAGGCAATCGCACCGTTGATTGGATGGTCGCTTAGCCTGCTGTTCGCCGGCTTGATCGAGAGCGTGGATCACTGGATCGCATTCGGCTTGCTCGCACTGGTGGGCGGCAAGATGGTCCAGGAAGGACTGAAGAAAGACCCACCCGGCGAGGAAAGCGATCCGGGCAAGGAGCGGATTGCCAGCGGCTGGACACTGGTGACTCTCTCAATTGCCGTGAGCATCGACGCTGCAGCGGCAGGGATCACGCTTCCGACATTGGGCAGCCCAGTCTTGATCAGCGTCGCCGTGATCGGCCTCGTCACATTCGTCCTCTCGACCGCAGGTGTGATGATCGGGCGCGGGGGCGCGAAGGCGCTGGGCCCACAGGCAGAGATCGTTGGCGGACTGATCCTGATCGTGATCGGGGCCAAGGTGCTGGTCGACCATCGCGCCTTTGGCTGATAACCGACGGCCATGTCGACCCCGTCCGGCCTGCCGATCGAAGATGTGATCCCGCAGATCGTTTCCGAACTGCGGGAGCGGACCCGCCTTGTCATCTCCGCCCCGCCGGGCGCAGGCAAGACGACGCGCGTGCCGCTCGCAATTCTGGATGAGGCGTGGGTGGCGGGGCGCCGTCTCATTCTTGTCGAACCACGCCGGATCGCAGCGCGCGCCGCGGCAGAGCGCATGGCGGCGACGATCGGCGAGAAGGTCGGGCAGACGGTTGGCTTGCGCTCACGGCTCGACGTGCGCATCTCGCCGGCGACGCGGCTGGAGGTGGTGACCGAAGGCGTGTTCAGCCGGATGATCCTGTCTGACCCCGGGCTTGAGGGCGTCGCCGCCGTTCTATTCGACGAATTCCACGAACGCTCGCTGGACGCCGATGAAGGACTGGCTTTTGCACTCGATGCGCAGTCCGTACTGCGCGACGACCTGCGGATCGTGCTGATGTCGGCGACCCTGCCCGCAGACCTTACACAGACGTTTTTCGATGCCCCGGTTGTCGAGAGCCTCGGCCGCGCCTGGCCGGTGGAGACCCGGTATCTGGGGTACGAACCGCGCCAGCGGCTGGAGGACCAGGTCGCGGCCGCCATCCGCAAGGCGCTGGCGGAGGAGGATGGCTCCGTGCTCGCCTTCCTGCCGGGCGTTGCGGAAATCCAGCGGACCGTTGATCGCATTGGGCCTGTCGCTTCGAACGTGATCGTTACGCCGCTCTATGGCGCGCTGTCGCCGCAGGAGCAGACGGCTGCAATATCCCCGCCGCCCAAGGGCTCGCGCAAAGTCGTTGTCGCAACGGACATTGCAGAGAGCGCGATCACGATCGAGGGCGTGCGCGTCGTGGTGGATGCGGGCTTCGCGCGCGTGCCGCGGTTTGATCCATCGCTTGGCGTGTCGCGGCTTGAGACGGTGCGGCTGGCTGTGGCGAATGCGGATCAGCGGCGCGGGCGGGCGGGCCGGACGGGACCGGGCGTGTGTTACAGGCTGTGGCGCGAAGCTGAGATGCGGGGCTTCGCGGCGTCTCCTTCTCCGGAGATCGAGAATGCCGACCTCACAGGCCTTGCACTTGATCTTGCGCGGTGGGGAGCGAAGTCGCCTGACGACCTGCGCTGGCTGACGCCGCCGCGCGATGCGCCATGGCGAGCAGCGCGGAGCCTGCTGGCGGCGAGCAACGCGCTGACGGCAGAAGGCGAGTTGACTATCCTGGGCAGAAGGCTCGGCGACCTGCCGCTGCCGCC
>CADEDX010000451.1 GCA_902826195.1 uncultured Bradyrhizobium sp.
CCGAAGAGCTCGACTACATCCCGATGCCGGACTCGGTCGTCAAGCTGATCGAGAAGACCTGGTCGGCTGAGATCAAGAGCTGATCTCTGTTGTCCCGGACGCGGTGCAGCGCTTGTTCAGAGCGGTGCACCGCAGAGCCGGGACTCGCTGGCAGCCAACAAGACGTGTCCCGGAATAGCAGCGCAAGCGCGCTGCGGCCTCATCCGGGGCGCGAGACGGATCGAGCCGGACGAAGTATAAGTGCAGGGGATTGGCGTGGCGGAAATGGCGGTCGAAAGTGACGTAATGGATGCTGCCGGACCTTATGATCGCGCAAAGGCTCTCAGCGCGTTCAAGCTCGGCGATGTCACCTTCTATTGGATCACGCGCGCCTGCGCGATCTCGGTTCTCCTCATCCTCGGCGGCATCATCCTTTCCCTGATCGTCGGCGCCTGGCCTGCCATCAGGGAATATGGCCTCGCCTTCCTGTGGACGCAGCGCTGGGCGCCGTCGGCCGATCCGCCGGTGCTGGGTGCGCTCGGCCCGATCTACGGCACGCTGATCACCTCCGTGATAGCGATGCTGATCGCCATTCCTGTCGGCCTGGGTATCGCGATTTTCCTCACCGAAATCTGCCCGATCTGGCTGCGCCGTCCGATCGGGCTTGCCATCGAGCTGCTCGCCGGCATTCCCTCCATCATTTACGGCATGTGGGGCTTCTTCGTGCTGGGGCCGTTCCTGGCCAACACGTTCCAGCCGTTCATGATCAGCGTGTTCGACGGCGTTCCCGTGCTCGGAACGATCTTTGCCGGCCCGCCGTCCTATCTCAGTCTGTTCAACGCCGCACTGATCCTGGCGATCATGGTGCTTCCGTTCATCACCGCGATCTCGGTCGACGTCTTCAAGACGGTGCCGCCGGTCTTGAAGGAGGCCGCCTACGGCGTTGGCTGCACCAACTGGGAAGTCGTCCGCAACGTCGTCATTCCCTACACCCGGGTCGGCGTGATCGGCGGCATCATGCTGGCGCTCGGCCGCGCGCTCGGCGAGACCATGGCGGTGACCTTCATCATCGGCAATTCGTTCAAGATCCAGTCCTCGATTTTCGCGCCCGGCACCACGATCTCGGCCGCCATCGCTTCCGAATTCGCCGAGAGCGACGGGCTGCATCAGTCCGGCCTGATCCTGCTCGGATTGCTGCTGTTCGTGCTCACCTTCATCGTGCTCTCGGCCGCCCGGCTGATGCTGATGCGGCTGGAAAAGAAGGCGGGGAACTGAGATCATGAACCCGATTTACGCATCCCGCCGCCGCAACAACATCATTATCAAGTTCCTGTGCCTCGGCGCTGCGCTGTTCGGCGTGACCTGGCTGGCGCTGATCCTGTTCACGCTGTTCTATAACGGCCTTGCCGGCATCAACCTCGCCGTCTTCACCCAGGATACGCCGCCGCCGGGTTCGACCGATGGCGGCCTGCGCAACGCTATCGTCGGTTCGATCATGATGACCGTGATCGGCGTCGGCATCGGCGCACCGCTCGGCCTGTTCGCGGGCACCTATCTCGCCGAATACGGCAAGCACGACAGGCTCACCTCGGTGATCCGCTTCATCAACGACATCCTGTTGAGCGCACCCTCAATCATCATCGGCCTGTTCATCTATGGCGCCATCGTGGTGCCGATGGGTGGCTTCTCCGCCTTCGCCGGCTGTCTTGCGCTCGCCGTGATCGTGATCCCCGTGGTGGTCCGCACCACCGAGGACATGCTGGGGCTGGTACCCAATCCCTTGCGCGAGGCGGCGTCCGCGCTCGGCCTGCCGCGCTCGCTGGTGATCCGCCGGATCGCCTACCGCGCCGCGCGCGCCGGCCTGATCACCGGCGTTCTGCTCGCCACCGCCCGCGTCGCCGGTGAAACCGCGCCGCTGCTGTTCACCGCGCTGTCGAACCAGTTCTTCAGCATCGACATGACCAAGACGATGGCGAACCTGCCGGTCACCATCAACAACTTCGTCCAGAGCCCCTATGCCTACTGGAAGCAGCTCGCCTGGAGCGGGGCGCTGCTGATTACGCTCACCGTATTGGCCCTGAATATTGGCGCGCGCATTATCGGCGCCGAGAGGACATCCAAATGACCGAACTCTCCGTATCCGTGAGTAAAGCCAGCGGGCCGGTTCCGCAGGTGACGCTGCCCGAGGCGGCGCCCAAGGTGACCGCCCGCGGCCTGAACTTCTATTATGGCGAACATCACGCGCTGAAGGACATCAACCTGACGCTCGGCACCAACCGTGTCACGGCCTTCATCGGCCCGTCCGGCTGCGGCAAGTCCACGCTGCTGCGCATCTTCAACCGGATGTACGATCTCTATCCCGGCCAGCGCGCGACCGGTCAGCTCATGCTGGACCAGACCAACATCCTGGATCCCAAGCTCGATCTCAATCTGCTGCGGGCCCGCGTCGGCATGGTCTTCCAGAAGCCGACGCCGTTCCCGATGACGATCTACGAAAACATCGCATTCGGTATCCGCCTTTACGAGAAGATCTCGAAGTCCGAGATGGACGGTCGGGTCGAGAAGGCGCTGCGCGGCGGCGCGCTGTGGAACGAGGTCAAGGACAAGTTGAATGCCTCTGGCCTGTCGTTGTCCGGCGGCCAGCAGCAGCGGCTCTGCATCGCTCGCACGGTCGCGGTGCGGCCCGAGGTGATCCTGTTCGACGAACCATGCTCGGCGCTCGATCCGATCTCGACCGCCAAGATCGAGGAATTGATCACTGAACTGGCGGAGGACTACACCATCGCCATCGTCACCCATAACATGCAGCAGGCGGCGCGCGTCTCCGACAAGACCGCCTTCATGTATCTCGGCGAATTGATCGAGTTCGACGACACCAACAAGATATTCACCTCGCCGAGCGATCGACGCACGCAAGACTACATCACCGGCCGGTTTGGCTGAGGAGATAGAAAATGGTTTCCGAGCATACCGCCAAAGCATTCGACAGCGACCTTCAGGAATTGACCCGTCTCGTCGCCGAGATGGGAGGCATGGTCGAGCGCATGATCACCGAATCCGTCGACGCGCTGGTCCGTCGCGATGTTGCGCTCGGCAAGCGCGTCGTCGCGACCGACGTCGAGATCGATCGCCTGCAGCATCTGATCGAGGAGCGCGCGGTGCTGACGATCGCGCGGCGCCAGCCGATGGCGGTCGACCTGCGCGAAATCGTCGGTGCCATGCGGGTCGCCACCGATCTGGAGCGGATCGGTGACCTCGCCAAGAACATGGGCAAGCGGGTCGCGGCGCTGGAG
Source organism: uncultured Bradyrhizobium sp. (assembly GCA_902826195.1). Lineage (GTDB taxonomy): Bacteria > Pseudomonadota > Alphaproteobacteria > Rhizobiales > Xanthobacteraceae > Bradyrhizobium. The sequence goes on from CADEDX010000451.1 coordinate 3,273, forward strand.
AACGATTTCCAGCCGCTGAAGCTGATGCGCGGCCTCGAACATATGACCGATCTGGTGCAAACCCAGGTTAAGTCGGTGCTGGACGCCTATGCCGCCCACGATCTGCCGGCGGCGATGGCGGTGTGGAAGGGCGACGAGGAAGTCGACGCCATCTGCACCTCGCTGTTCCGCGAACTGCTGACCTATATGATGGAAGACCCGCGCAACATCTCGTTCTGCATTCACCTGATGTTCTGCGCCAAGAATATCGAACGGATCGGCGATCACGCGACAAACATCGCCGAAACCGTGTTCTACATGATCGAGGGACAGCAAATGGTCGACAAGCGCCCGAAGGGCGACATGACGACGTTTGCCACCACCGTACCCAATACTTGAGGACAACGGAATGAGCGCGCGCATTATGGTGGTCGAGGACGAGGAAGCGCTGACCACGCTGTTGCGCTACAACCTCGACGCCGAAGGTTACGATGTCGAAACCGTCGCCCGCGGCGACGATGCCGATACGCGGCTGAAGGAGCGTGTACCCGATCTCGTCGTGCTCGACTGGATGCTGCCCGGACTGTCCGGCATCGAGCTGTGCCGGCGCCTGCGGGCGCGCCCGGAGACGAAGGCGCTGCCGATCATCATGCTGACGGCGCGCGGCGAGGAGAGCGAGCGGGTGCGGGGCCTGGCGACTGGTGCCGACGATTACATCGTAAAACCGTTCTCGGTGCCGGAACTGCTGGCGCGGGTGAAGGGCCTGCTGCGGCGGGCCAGCCCCGAACGGCTCGCCACCGTCCTGACCTATGGCGACATCGAACTCGACCGCGAAAAGCGCCGCGTCGCGCGGTCGGGCCGCCAGATCGATCTCGGCCCGACCGAGTATCGGCTATTGGAATTTTTCCTGGAGCATCCCGGCCGCGTGTTCAGCCGCGAACAGTTGCTCGACAGCGTCTGGGGTCGCGACATCTATATCGACGAGCGTACCGTCGACGTTCACATCGGCCGCTTGCGCAAACTGCTCAATCCCGGCCGCGAGCAGGACCCGATCCGCACCGTCCGCGGCGCGGGCTATGCGCTGGATGATCGGTTCGCGAAGGTGGACCAATAGACGATCGAGCGATGGATGAACGGGTAGACACGGCAGAGAGAGCGCCGCATCCATATCTGGTCGTCGTCGGCGAATTCCTCCTTGATCGAGAGACGATCCGGGTTTGGCGAGGCGACAAGCCGCTGCGCTTGTCGTTGAGACAATTCCGGCTCATGGAGCTGTTTATGGCGCACGCCCGCCAACCCCTTTCGCGGCGAGCGATCAAGGAAGCGGTGTGGGGCGCAGAATCGACGATCGAGGAAGCCTCGGTAGACGCTGAAATTGTTCGGCTTCGTCGTGCCATTGGCGGGCGAAAGCGTGAGACGCCCATTCGTACCGTTCGGAGTCTCGGCTATATCTTCGAAGTTCGTCGCCGCCGCGCCACGAACAAATCGAACGCCGATGCAGAACAGCGACCGTGAGCCCGGCTGTCCGATCCGGTATCCTGCGATTGATAAAGCGAAGGTCCAACTGCTTGTTTCTCGCCTGAGCGGCTACGTCAGGCAGAATTTTCCATCTGTGGAGGTCGGTGGTTCGAGCCCACCCAACGGTACCAAGCTACGCGCTGAATTTCCCGATCGATGACGGCCGCGACTCTTGTGTTGCGGCGCGCGCTCCACCCGTTCTCGCGAAGCCTGAACCGTTCACCGACATTCCGAAGTCCCTGTTCAACCCGTTCACGCAGGCCGACACGTCGGTGTCGCGAAAATACGTCGGCACCGGGCTCGGCCTCGCGATCTGCAAGCGTCTCTGCGAGGTCATGGGCGGCACCATCGACATCGAAAGCGCGCCCGGTCACGGCAGCAAGTTCAGCTTCACGATGCGCTGCAGCGTCGGGTCGGAACCCGAGTCGCGGCACCCTCGTTGGTCCCCACGATCAAGGTCGCTGCCGAAGACATCGACGTCCTGGTCGCGGAGGACAACGGCATCATCCAAACCTTGATCTCGAAGCTGCTGGAGCGGCGCGGATATCGGGCCGACCTCGTCTGCAACGGCAGGGAAGCCGTCGAGGCGGTGCAGAAGAAGCACGACGACCTGGTGCTGATGGACATGCAGATGCCGCAGATGGACGGCGTTACCGCGACCAGGACGATCCGCGGTCTGCGCGGGCCGAAGAGCAAGGTTCCGATCATCGCGCTGACGGCCAATGCGCTGGTCGGCCAGCGCGAAATCTGCCTTGCGGCTGGAATGAACGGTTTTCTGACCAAGCCGATCCAGCCCGATGCGCTTTATGAGGCAATCCTGCGGTTGGGCAGAGGCCAATCAGACGCACGGCGAGAGCGGACCGGCGGTCGACCTGCAACGAAGCTGAGGGAGTGTGATCGCCGGTCGAAATCCGGACTTTTTGGCGGCATCACGTAGGTAGCGGCGGTTATCTGCCGGCCAATTCAACCGATCCGACCGATGGTGACCAACGCGGGTGGGTGGGCTGCCCACTTTCAAGGCCGGTCGTTGGCGAACGCGGTGGGAAGTCGCAGCTCGCGCCGCCCTGCCGTGG
>CADEDX010000452.1 GCA_902826195.1 uncultured Bradyrhizobium sp.
TCTCGGCCGCCGCAAGGGCGATGCTCTCATCTACGCCGGCAAGGTCGACCATGGCCTCTGCGACCGATCTGCGCAAGCGGCTGACGCCGCTGATCCGCAAGACGCAACCCTACGTAAAGAAGACCGCTCACAAAGCCATCTGGGTCGAGCCGCAGTTAATGGCGGAGATCGAGTATCGCGCCAAATCAGCGGAGGGAAAAGTGCGACATCCATTCTTCAAAGGCCTCAGAGAGGACACATGAAAACGCCCGGCAATCCGGCTATGGCGATCTACGAGCGCGGACGGTCCGATAACGATGGCTTTCTACGCAAGACGTTCACGCTGCCCGTTGACGATGCGCGCGCTAAGGCGCGCGAAATCATGCGGGAGCGTCCCACCGGTGGCTTCATGACGATCGTCGAAGATTGGTGGCAGATGCCCGACGGACAAATTCAATTCAAGATGCGGCGATTGCCGATTGAAGATTAGCCTTATTGGGACCGCGCGAGTGAACAAAAACCGGCCCTGGACCGCGGAAGATGACCGCCGACTGCTGGAGCTTCGGGCAACCGGACGCTCTTCCATATCGATCGGCGTGGCGCTCAGGCGAAGTGCGAGGGCCGTAGATAACCGATTGCGCGAATTACGGAAGCGCGACCGTGACGTTTCGGGTGTTGAGACGGATGTCGAGCAATGAGCGGCGGCAAATGGATCCTAGAAATCTATCAGATCGGCGGCGGTGGTGATCACGTTGCGACGATGGAATTCGATGCCTTGCCGTCATTGCGATTGGCGCTCGCCGAAAACCACGGGAAGAAGTTTTCGTCACGATGCCAGGCGGCGTGACCCCGGAGGATCGGAACACCCTCCTCGACCTCAGGGGCCAAGGCTTCGACGTCGCAATCCAGCCGGATGGCATGAAGCTGCTCGGTGATTAAGTTTGAGCTTGATCGAGACCTAGGATTGCACGAAACTAACGCACAACCGGTAAGGGAGACGCCTCAGCGGACGTTTTTAAGGAGTAGGGCGCACAGGCCGCGACGTTCACCGCCAAGTGTAATGCCGAGGTCAAGACCTGCATACTTCGCTGCAAGGGTGGCAACAAGGTTTTCATCGGTGTGTCGCAGGGGCTGGCGTACCCGATCAGCGAGTGCAAGTAAACGACGCTACTTCCGCTCAGATGCCGGGAATGATTTGCCACTATACGGTCCAACATACTGTCCGGTTTTCTTGCAACCGGCGAACGCCGGGCCGAAGCAAACCTCTTGCTTGCCGTTGTTACGCATACATGCATTCGCTCGATCAGTGCATGACTCGGCAAAAGCGGCGGTGGAGACAGTAAAAACGATGGCGGCAATCCAGATCCGTTGCATGTGAGCTCTCCCTGAAAAGTGGAAGATTTCTATGCGCTGGGTTCTGGCACAACCGTTTAATTGAGTCAGAATGACTCACCTATCGAGCCCGCCGGTGCGGCATCCACTCATCAAGCGTCTGCCGTCACAGGTGATTAGTCTTGGCTTGTCGAACCTAGTCCAAAATCCCGATAGTGTTTCGTCCAGTCGATCTTCCCCTGCGATTAGCTCGCTCCGCAGCCAGTGGACATTCGTCCGTCGATCCACGATCTCCTCAACACTTTGGGAGGCCGTCTTGCTGAGAAAATCGCTATGGAGAGCGTCGGTGGACGGCCCGAACAAGTGCCGTTACAGATTTGGTATTGTAAAGTTCGTAACGTTCAATGGACTGGGTCCGCTGGCATGATTGTGCGGGAACGCTTCCGTGGCCTTTTCAAAAAGTACTTACTCGTGCTGTTCTTGGCCGTCACGATTCCGCTCGCGATCAATGGTGTTATCGAAGCCTGGTTTGGCTATCGCGACCAGCGGGCAAGGCTCGATCAGTTTCTCGGCTTGCAAGCGACGTCCGCTGCAGCTGAGATTCACGACTTCATCTACGGTATTACTAACCAGCTTGGCTGGCTGGTTCAGCTTCCTTGGACCGACGAGCCCGACGAGCGACGGCGGACAGAAGCGTTGCGGTTGTTCCGGCAAGCTCCTGCCATCGTTAGCCTAACACTCATCGACAATAAGGGCCTGGAGCGTCTCTACGTTTCTCGTATCGGCCTCAATCGAATTGAAGGCCGCACAGACCGGTCCGCTGATCCCGCAATAATAGGTGCCCGATCAACCAGAATCTGGTTTAGCGACGTAAGTTACAATCGAGGTTCCGAACCTCACTTAACGGTGACAGTTGTTGGCAATCGACCATCGGTCGGCGCAGTTATCGCCGAAGTTAATCTTAAGCTGATTTGGGATGTGATATCGGCGATCAAAGTGGGCAAGACGGGCTTGGCTTTCGTCTTGGATCGACCGGGGCGGCTCATCGCTCACCCCGATATCAGCCTCGTCCTCCGTGGGTCGGAAGAAGCGACGTCGAAGCCTTTTCGCACTATACGCGATGCGATCGGTCCCGCAGGGGCCGGCTTCGCGACGAGCCAAGATGTGGACGGTTATGCGATTGCCGCTGGCGCGGCTCCCGTTCAGGGCCTTGATTGGACCGTATTAGTAGAACAGCCGCTTTCTGAGGCTTATGCGCCGATTTATGCCGCCTTGTGGCGGACCGCAACGCTTCTCGCGGTCAGTACCATGTTCGCAGCGTTGCTTGCCTATGCGCTGGCGCACCGGATGACCGAACCCATAAGACTTCTTGAGAAAGGGACTGAGAGAATCGGAGCTGGGTCTTTCGACTACCGCATTTCTATTCAGACTGGGGACGAATTTGAGCACCTTGCTAACAGTTTTAACAAGATGGCGGAAGGGCTGGCGCTTGCGCAGCAGCACCAAGAGAGAATAGCGAAGCTCAAACGATTTCTCGCCCCCGAGGTGGCCGACCTTGTCGACCGAGCGGGCGATGACAGCGTGTTGGACGGCCGCCGCACGGAAGTGGTCGTAGTGTTTTGCGACTTGCGAGGTTTCACCGAGTTTTCTGCAGAAGTTGCACCTGAGGAAGTCATAAGCCTGCTATCGGAGTACTATGATGCCCTTGGCAGGGTTATCACGCGATTTGCGGCCACGCTTATCAGTTTCTCAGGAGACGGCCTGATGGTTCTCGTGAACGCACCCGTTCCAGTCGAAGAACCGACGTTAAGGGCTGTCGATCTGGCTTCAGCGATGCAGAAAAGCGTACAAGAACTTATCGCGGGCTGGCGATCACGAGGCTACCGGGTTGGGTTCGGCGTCGGTCTTGCCAGTGGCTCGGCAACAGTTGGACGGATCGGGTACGAGAACCGCTTCGACTACACCGCCATCGGTCCTGTTGTAAATCTCGCGGCCCGCTTGTGCGCATCTGCCCAAGACCGCGAAATCCTGCTCAACGCCGAAGCCGCTGAAGGGGTTAGAAACAAGCGTCCCCTTGAGGAACTTGGGGACCGCCAGATTAAGGGATTCGGCGACGCTATTCCGGTATTCCGGATGTCCCTCAAGACGTCTTAGCCATGCCTTCCCGCGGATGCTTAGCGCAATCCGTTCACGACTGGACGCGCATCGCAGGATATATTCTGATCCGCAACCGAATGATATCCATTGGTGTAGGCATGAAGAGTGCTAACTTTAATGCAATGGTCTGCTGCAGTTGCGTCAGGCGGCGAGACTTTCTTTCGTTAATGGCGGGAGCCACAACTTGGACAACTTCCCTATATTCGCAAAAGCTAGGGATGCCGGTCGTCGGCTATCTTTGTCCGGAATCACCGGAGCTATTTGCCAGTAGACTCAAGGCTTTTCATGAAGGCCTTGGAGAAATTGGCTTTGTCGAAGGTCGCAATGTAGCAATCGACTATCGGTGGGCGGGAGGACAATATGCTCGATTGCCTGCCTTAGCTGCTGACTTGGTCGCTCGCAACGTGGACGTGGTCGTCGCTCCGGGCGGGGCTCAAGTGGCGCTCGCCGCAAAAGCTACCAGCACAACTAAGACAATTGTTTTCGAGATGGGCGGCGACCCCGTCCAGTTAGGCGTGGTGGACAGCTTGTCGCGGCCGGGTGGCAATATTACGGGCGTGTCGAGCTTGAGCGTCGACGTGTCTCCAAAGCGCCTCGAGTTGATGCATGAACTGCTGCCATTCGCAGCCAAATTGGCTGTTGTCGCCAACCCTACAAGTCCAACTGCCAATTCGCAATTACAGAAACTTGGGTCGGCCGCTGAAACTTTGGGGATCTCTCTGCAGGTTCTAAACGCAAGCACTGAAAATGAGTTCGAACCGATCTTCTCGGCCATCGCCCAGGAATCGTCCGCTGGACTGGTCGTCACTTCGGATCCCTATTTTGCATTTCGAAGTGGACAGCTGGCCAGGCTCGCTATGAATTACCGCGTGCCCGCGATTACCCAATCCCGAGACTTCCCAGACTCAGGCGGCTTGATGAGCTACGGCGGAGATTTTGCACAATCGCATCGGCGCGCGGGCATTTATGCCGGACGGATACTCAAGGGTGAAAAGCCCTTTGATCTCCCGGTCCAGCTTGTGACTAAAGTGGAACTGGTTATCAACCTGAAGGCCGCCAAGTTGCTTGGACGCGAGATTTCGCCTTCGCTCGTCAGCGGCGCTGATGAGGTGATTGAGTAAGTAGAGCAAAGAGCGGCGGGAATATTTGGCCAAGCCATGAGCAACAATTTAAGAACAGAACCCGCTGTTGATACCGCGCCAAAATGCACCAGACCGCTACGCGGTAGGCAGTCGATCGACGGATGGGAAATAGCCTGGGCGCAAATATCATCGAGCTTGCTGGGCGCGGTTGTTGAAATACCGCTGATCAGCATTCGCCGTTTCGTGCGAAGGGACTGGACACTGCGCTGCGATACTCGGCGTGGCATCGCAACAGATCACCCGGTTGCGACCGGCGTGTTTAGCGTCGTAGAGGGCTTGATCGGCTGCTTTCATCAGGTCGGAAACGTTGCTCATCGCTGTTACCAAAGTGGCCACGCCAATGCTGACAGTTGCCGGAATCGAACGCGAGGCCACTACTAAGGACTTGGCGGCCACCTCACTGCGCAATCGTTCCGCTACGACTTGTGCTTGTGGTAAATCGGCTTCCGGCAGCAGCAGCGCAAACTCCTCGCCGCCGATGCGCGCAAGTACGTCGCATTCGCGTTTGCAGTCGCGTGCCAGATTCGCCAGATGCACTATCATTTCGTCGCCGGCCTGGTGACCAAAATCGTCGTTGATCGACTTAAAATAGTCGATGTCGATCATCAAGAAGGAGATCGGCCGTCCATAGCGGCGGGCTCTAGCCCATTCCCGATCCGCCAGGGTCAGGAAGTGCCGGCGATTATAGATGCCCGTCATTCCATCCGTGGTCGCCAGCCGTTCTAATTCCTCCGCATTCCGCACGATGTCGGTGACATCGCTGTAGATCAGCATGCGGCCGTCGTCGGGCAGGACGGCCAGATGACAACGGAGCACCGTTCCGTCTGTCATCGCTAGATCCATGGGTTTTGGATCCCCGGATTGAACCCACGCCAACCGTCGCGCGACGTAGTCTTCGAGATTGACGGCTACCGCCTGGGCGGAGGCAGCAAGCATGTCGGCGTAAAGCGGCCTAGTTGCCCGAATCTCGTCGGAGCTGTTGGCTCTGAACATCGTGTGCAGCACTGGATTACTGTAGACAGCGCGCAGCTCCTTGTTGAGCACCAGCAGGCCACTGTCGACATTGTCGAGCGCGGCATAAAGTGTCTCGAGGCCATGTCTGGCCTCCGTCAACTCGCGCTGCACTCGCGCGAATTCCGCCGGATCGGCTGCCGATTCCTTCAACTCTTCTTCTCCCCCGCCGGTTTTCGATTTATAGTTCCTTGCGGTTTCTTCCGTACGAGACTTG
>CADEDX010000453.1 GCA_902826195.1 uncultured Bradyrhizobium sp.
AGGATATCGGCAGTCCCCTGCCCGAACTCACCGTGTTCGGCATGATGCTGGGCTCCGGCAAGGAGATCATTCATTTTATGCGCGCGACAAAGTCACTCGCTTCGGCATTCTATGTCGCCAAGCGGCTGTCGCGGCATGCGCTGGACGTGATGCGCCACGGCCGCGGCATGACGCTGACCAACGGCAATGCGCTCGCCGGACGGCTGGCCAAGTCGGCTTTCGACCTGAAGATACCATTATGGCTGTCGTCGCCGGTGCTCGAGCTGATTATCGAAAACGGCGCGGTGCGTGGCGCCAACGTCGAGCGCCACGGCAAGCTGGTCCGTGTCAACGCCAGACGCGGCGTGGTGCTCGCCTGCGGCGGCTTTCCGCATGATTTGGCGCGGCGCAAGGCGATGTTCCCGCATGCGGGAGACGGCACCGCGCATTTTTCGCCGGGCCCCGTTGGCAACACCGGCGACGGGCTGCGGCTGGCGGAAACCGCCGGCGGACGGATCGAGGACACGCTGCCGAACGCTGCTGCCTGGGTGCCGGTGTCGATCACCGAGCGCAAGGACGGCAGCAAGGGCGTGATGCCGCACTTCATCGACCGCGCCAAACCCGGCGTCATCGCCGTGATGCGCGACGGCAAACGGTTTGCGAACGAAGGCAAATCCTATCATGACTTCGTGCAGGCGATGGTGAAGGCGGCAAAGCCCGGCGAGGAGATCACGGCGTATCTGTTGTGCGATCACCGCGCCTTGCGCAGATACGGCCTCGGCTGCGTACCGCCGTTTCCGATGCCGCTCGGCCACCATCTCAAGACTGGCTATCTCAAGCGCGGCACAACGCTCGCTGAACTGGCCGATCGCACCGGCATCGATCGACAAGGGCTCGAGGCGACGGTCGCGGAATTCAACGCGTTGGCCGGGGAAGGCCGAGATCCCGCCTTCGGCAAGGGCTCGCGCGCCTACAACCGCTACCAGGGCGATGCGCTGCAAGGGCCGAACCCCTGCATCGCGCCGATCAAGGATGGACCGTTCTACGCGATCAAGATGGTGATCGGTGATCTCGGCACCTATGCCGGCATCAAGACCGACGAGCACGCCCGCGCGCTCGACCAACACGGCCAGCCGATCGCGGGCCTCTATGCCGCCGGCAACGACATGGCCAGCATCATGGGCGGCAACTATCCCGGCGCCGGCATCACGCTGGGGCCGGCGCTGACGTTCGGGTATATCGCGGGGAAACATATCAGCAGCGCTTCGCCCTAGAAAAGCTGGAACGAACATCGATGGTTTCGATTGTCCCGAATCAAACCGGAGATCGTTTCATGCGTGCGCTATCCGCCGCCTTGGTTTTGGCCTTCGTTTCCGCCCTCGCCTTCGCCGGCGATGTCGAATGGCGGCGCTACACGATCGCGAGCACCGGGACCAGTGTCGAGATGCCGGTCTCGATCTTCACCAGCGACGCCGGCGCGCCCGACGGCGGAACCGGGCGAAAGTTTTTCACCGAGGACCGCCGCGCCGATCTGACGGTGCAGTCGGTTGCCAATCCAGCCAACGATGCACCCGCGACGTTCCTCGCAAAAATGCAGCCACCCGCCGGCATCATCTATAAGCGGGTGACGTCCGGCTTCTTCGTCGTGTCGAGCATCCGCAACGACCGGATCTGGTACAATCGCTGCAACCGCGGCAACGGCAGCATGAACTGCGTGATGATCAATTACCCCGTCGCCGAAAAGCGGCAATGGGACGCCGTGGTGACGCGAATCAGCAAAACGTTGAGAGGCTGACCAGCCTCCGGCTTAGAGCCGAAAACACGAACAATAGCCCGCAAGTTCCACCCGGCGCCGGACAAACGCGGGTTTGCGCGCGCGCAGCCTGCATTTGCCGGGGACAATTCACCGTCAGGGCTTCTCGATGCTTTAAGCGGACTCCACGGCGGCGATACAAGGGGCAACCCTACCCGAGGACCGCGCCCGTGACCGACCCACAAATCGTCTGCCCGAATTGCAGCACCTCGATCAAGCTGACCGAATCCCTCGCCGCTCCGCTGGTGGCAGAGACCAAGCGGCGCTTCGAGCGACAGTTGGCGGACAAGGAGGAGCAGTTCGGCCAGCGCGAAGCCAAGCTCAGGCAGGCCGAGCAGGAGCTTGCGAAGTCCCGGGAGACCATCGACGAGCGCGTGGCGACGCAACTGAAGGCCGAGCGTTCCAGGATCGCCGAAACGGAGGCCAAGCGGGCCCGTCTGGCGCTGGCCGACGAACTCGGGGAACGCGACCAGCGGCTGGCGGAGATGCAGCAAATTCTCGCCGCCAACAGCGAGAAGCTCGCCTCGGCGCAGAAGGCCCAGGCGGATGTGCTTCGCAAGGAGCGCGAACTCGACGACGCGCGGCGCGAAGTCGACCTCACGATCGAGAAGAAGGTGCAGGAGTCGCTCATCGCCGTTCGCGATAAGGCACGGCTCGACGCCGAGGAAGCGCTCCGGTCCAAGGTCACCGAAAAGGAAATGCAGATCGCGGGCATGCAGCGGCAGATCGACGATCTGCGCCGCAAGGCCGAACAGGCCAGCCAGCAATTGCAGGGCGAAGTGCTCGAAATCGAACTCGAGGGCATTCTGCGCAGCCGCTTTCCGCGCGATTTGATCGAGCCGGTTCCGAAAGGCGCGTTCGGCGGCGACGTGCTGCATCGCGTGTCCGGTCCCACCGGCCAGAGCTGCGGCACCATCCTGTGGGAATCCAAGCGAACCAAGAACTGGAGCGACGGCTGGCTCGCCAAGCTGCGCGGCGACCAGCGTGCCGCCAAGGCCGAGGTCGCCCTCGTGATTTCAGAAGCCCTGCCGAAGGAGGTGGAAACCTTCGACCTGATCGACGGCGTCTGGGTCGCCCACCCGCGTTTTGCGGTGCCGCTCGCGATCGTGCTGCGGCAGTGGCTGATCGATCTCGCCGGCAGCCGCCTCGCGCAGGAAGGCCAGCAGGGCAAGATGGAGCTGATGTACCTGTACCTGACGGGACCGCGCTTCCGGCAGCGCATCGACGCCATCGTCGAGAAATTTACCGACATGCAGAATGATCTCGACCGCGAGCGCAAGATGATGATGCGGCTCTGGGCGAAGCGGGAGGAGCAGCTGCGCGGCGTCCTCGACTCCACCGCCGGTCTCTACGGCGACCTGCAGGGCATCGCCGGACGCGCCATGCAGGACATCGAGAGCCTCGACGTGCTGATGATCGAGGTCAAGGGCGAGGCGGCGGAATAATTGAAGGGCGACCGGCGCAGCGCCTTCTCAACATGAGATCGGGGTCTTCCATAGCTCGCATGAGCGCAGCGACATGCGGGGCAACTTACACGGCTGGCATGCTTCTGCGAGACCTGCCCCGCATGTCGCTGCGCTCATGCGGCTACAGCCTATAGAATTGAGAAGAACAGCCTATCTTGGCTGTAGCACGCTTTACTCCGCCGCAATCTTTGCATCCTTGACGACCTTGGCCCAGCGCGGACGATCCTTGGCGATCAGGTCCGCCAGGCGCTGCGGCGGGCCGCCTTGCGCGATCAGGCCCTGCTTGCCGAGCAGCGCGCGAACGTTCGGCTCGGCGAGGATCTCGTTGAACGTTGTGTTGTAGCGGTCGACGATTTCCTTGGGTGTGTTGGCCGGCGCAAGTACGCCGTACCAGAGATCGACATCGAAGTCGGCGACGCCGAGTTCGCCGAGCGTCGGCACATTCGGCGCCTGCGGCGCCCGCTGCTGGCTGCCGACGGCGAGGATGCGGATCTGTCCGGCCTCCACCAGTGGAAGCGCCGTGTGGACCGGCAAGAACATCGCCGAGACGTGGCCGCCGGCGAGATCCTTCACCGCGCCGGCCGACCCCGAATAGGGAATATGCGTCAGGTTGATCTGTGCCGTGAGCTTGAACAGCTCCATGGCGAGATGTTGCGGCGTGCCGCGGCCGGGAGAAGCGTAGTTGATCTCGCCCGGCTTGCTGCGGGCGAGCGCGAGCAACTCCGCGAGCGTGCTGACACCCAGCGAGGGATGAACGACGAGCGCAAGCGCGCCGGTCGCGATCTCGGCGATCGGCACGAAATCCTTCTCGGGATCGTAGGGCACCGTCGCATAGAGGCTCGCATTCATCACGAACGTATTGACCGTGACCAGCAGGTTCTGGCCGTCGGCCGCCGCGCGTGCTGCCGCCTGCGTGCCGATATTGCCGCTGGCGCCAGGCTTGTTCTCGACGATAACGGGATGATTCCAGCGCTGCCGCAATTCCTCGCTGAGTAGGCGCGCGAGCAAGTCGGGGCCGGTGCCCGGCGAAAAGGGGACGTTGAGCCGGATCGGCTGCTGCGACTGTGCCTGGGCCGGTCCGGACATCATCGGGGCAAAGGCCGCGGCGAGAATCCCCAGCACCCTGCGGCGCGAATACATGCCGCTTGCGGAATCGATCGCCACGTTTTTCTCCCATGTCTTTACCCGCGAGCTCTCTGGCTGCAGGCATTATTTCTTAAAATCTCCATATATGAGATTTTGATGTATTATGCGTCGATTGCGCAGCAGTTCAAGGTTGATTCTGTCGCACCAGGAAAAGTATCTGCCATCTGCTCATCGGGGCCAGCGCGCCAAACGGGAAGTGAAATCAGACCATGCGGCGTGAGGCATGAAGCCGAAGACATGAAACCGAAGAACAGTCTGGAACGGGTGCTTGCGGTCCTCGAAGTGTTTTCCGAGGAACGGCTGGAATGGACGCCCGAGGATCTGATGCGCGAACTCGGCTACAGCCGGCCGACGCTGTATCGCTATCTGAAAATCCTCAAGGACGCCGGCTTCCTGATGTCGACCCGCAACGCCGGCGTCACGCTGGGGCCAAAGGTCGTCGAGATGGATTACCTGACGCGCCGCGCCGATCCGCTGGTGCTGCGCGGCGAGCCGCATCTCAAGCAACTGACGGCGGATCATTTCTGCACCGCGATGGTGCTGCGCTGGTATGGCAACAAGATTCTCTGCGTGGCGTCTGAATCCTCCACCAGGAACCCGATCAGTTCCTATCCGCGCGGCCGGCCGATGCCGCTCGGCCGCGGCGCGATCGCACGCTCGATCCTGGCGCAATTGCCGCGACCGCGCCTGATGCCGCTGATCGAACGCAATCTATCCGACCTGCGCGCCGTCGGTCTCGGCGATACCGCCGAGGATGTACTGAAAAGTCTGCGCAAGGCGCGCAAGGCCGGCTTCTGCGTCGCCTATGGCGAGGTGACGCCCGGCGCCGTCGGCATCGCGGCGCCTGTGGTTGACGATCGCGATTATCCGATCGCGAGCGTCTGCGTCACCATTGCCGGCAATCTGGTGACAGGTGCGCAGATCGATCGGATCGGCACGGAAGTCCGCCGCGTGGCGTCGCAGATTTCGGTTGATCAGGCGAACGACAAGGCCTGAGCAAAATCTTACATTGTGAGATTTTACTTGACTCAAGGCTGTGCCAGTCCGCATTTTCGACCGCGCGCCAATCAGCCCCTCGCAAGAAGCCAAGATGAACATGCCCGCCGAATCAGCCACGCAGATCGTCATTGTCGGAGGCGGGCCTGTCGGGCTTGGCCTTGCGATCGACCTCGGCCAGCGCGGCATCGACTGTGTTCTGGTCGAGCGCTATGTCAGTCCGCAGCCAATCCCGAAGGGTCAGAACCTGACCCAGCGCACGCTGGAGCACTTCTATTTCTGGGGCGCGGAGGCGGAGCTTCGGGCGGCGCGGACGATTCCACCCGACTACGGCATCGGCGGCATGACGTCCTACGGCACGCTGCTTAGCGGCTACCGCTATGACTGGCTGCAGCGCGAACTGGTGCGGCCCTATTACTTCACTGACAACGATCGGCT
>CADEDX010000454.1 GCA_902826195.1 uncultured Bradyrhizobium sp.
GCGGCGGTAGAAGCCGCCCTTGGTGACGCCGAGGTTTTTTGCCAGCACCTCCACCCGCACGCCCTCGACGCCGGTGCGGGCAAGCTCCTGCAGACCCGCCTCGATCCAGCGCTCGCTGCGCACTTCGCCGGCTCGCGCGTCTGTTTTGGCGTCGATCCTGGCGTCGCTCATCCTGCAGCCCCCGAAGCGTATTGATACGGTACCGTATTGCTAGCCCGACCGCGGCATGATACGCTACCGTATCAAGATCAAAATGCGGGTGCGAACGATGCAGACGGACGCGACCTATCGCGGCACGGTCTACCCGTGGCAGTGCGATCACGTCGGGCACATGAACATCATGTGGTATGTGGGTAAGTTCGACGAAGCGAACTGGAATTTGTTTGCAAGGCCGGGGCTGACGCCGTCCTATCTGCGCGAAGCCGGCCGCGGCATGGCCGCCGTGCAGCAGACCATCGCCTACAAGCGCGAGCTACTGGCCGGGGACATCGTCGAGGTCAAAAGCCGGCTTGTGGAAATCCGCGACAAGTCGATCCGCTTCATGCACGAGATGCGCAATGGCGAAACCGGCGAGATCGCCGCGACCTGCGAATTCGTCGGCGTCCACATGGACCGGCAGGCGCGGAAATCGGTGCCGTTCTCGCCCGCGATCCGTAGCGCGGCTCAAAAGCATCTCGAACCGGCGATGGCGTGAACCATGTCGCGCTTCGAGACCAGGAACTTCCTGCCCAAGAACTTCCAGCCCAAGAACCCGGATTACCGCGCGATCGCGATTCACACCTTCGAGCAGCAGCGCGCGATGAAGACGCTCGGCATTTCGATCGCGCGGCTGGAGCCGGGCGGGGTCGATCTGGCGATGGACTATTCTGCCGAATTTACCCAGCAGCATGGCTTCATTCATGCCGGGATCATCACCGCCGGCCTCGACAATGCCTGCGGCATCGCCGCTTTCACGCTGATGCCGGCGTTAACCGGAATTCTCACCGTGGAATTCAAGACCAATCTGCTGGCGCCCGCACGGGGGCAGCGGTTCGCCTTCCGCGCCACGGTGGTCAAGCCCGGCCGAACGCTGACGGTGTGCGAGGCCCGCGCCTATGCCACGCATGACGGGGTTGAGACGTTGATCGCGACCATGAGCGGAACGCTGATGGCGCTGGCGGCCCGCGAGGAAGCGGCGAAAGACGGGGCGCCCGCGCCGGTCTGATCCTGCTGCAGTGCATACTTATGCTCCGGGAATGGCAGTATGTGAAAAATCCTCCTATGGTCGCCCGGTGAAAGTGAGTCTTCCAACTTGATATCATCGGCCGCGCAAGGCGTGCTGGGACTGGCGTCGGGGGCGCTGGTCGGGTTTTCGCTCGGCCTGGTCGGCGGCGGCGGCTCGATCCTCGCCGTGCCGCTGATGGTTTACGTGGTCGGCGTGCCTGAGCCCCACATGGCGATCGGCACGAGCGCAATTGCGGTCGCCGCAAACGCGGCGATCAACCTGTCCAACCATGCGCGTGGCGGCACCGTCGTGTGGCCAGTTGCGCTGATCTTCGCCGCGTCGGGCATCGTCGGCGCGTTCGGCGGATCGATCCTCGGCAAAATGGTCGACGGCCAGAAGCTGCTGGCGCTGTTCGCACTGGTGATGATCGTCATCGCGTTGTTGATGCTGAAGACGCGTTCGCGGATTGGCCTGCCGGACGTCAAGGTCTCGATGTCCAACATGCCCGCCATCGTCAGCCTCGGTCTTGCGACCGGAACGATGTCGGGCTTTTTCGGCATCGGCGGCGGATTCCTGATCGTGCCGGCGCTGATGCTGGCGACCGGCATGCCGATCATGAACGCGGTCTCCTCCTCGCTGGTCGCCGTCACCGCATTCGGCTTGACCACAGCCGCGAGCTATGCCTGGTCCGGGTTGGTATCCTGGGCGCTGGCGGGGCTGTTCGTGGCGGGCGGCATCGCCGGCGGATTGCTGGGCACCCGTTCGGCGCGGCACCTGGCCGAGCGCCGAGGTGCGCTCAATGTCGTGTTCGCCGTGGTCATTATTGCGGTGGCGCTCTATATGCTGGCGCGTAACATGTCGCTGTTCTCAGCGTAGACAGTGGATGCAGCCCTTTCGTGAGACCCAGATGAAGCGATCGAACAAAGCGGCCGGTGCCGATCCGGAATACACACGGCGCACCGCGCTCGGCCTGCTCTGTGGCGCGGCGCTGCTCGGCGCGGCATCGCGGCCGGCGCTGGCGCAACGCAGCGACGACGTGCTGAACGAGGCGCTGGTGCTGCGCGATCCTGACGTCCCCGCGACCGGCAATCTCGATGGCGACATCAACATTGTCGAGTGGTTCGACTATAATTGCCCGTATTGCCGCAAGATCGCGCCCGAGATCCAGCAGGTGGTGCAGGATGACGGCAAGGTTCGCCTGGTGTTGAAGGACTGGCCGATCCTCGGCGACGTCTCGAAGTTCGCGGCGCGGATGGCGCTGGCGGCGAAATATCAAGGCAAGTACATGACCGCGCATGAAGCGATGATCGGCGTCAGTTCAAAGCTGACCGAACCGCGCGTTCGCGAATTGCTGGCCAGCGCCGGCATCGACATGGATCGCCTCAACCGCGACGCCACGACGAATGCCGCGGCGATCGACGCCATCACCGCCCGCAACCACGCCCAGGCCGTGGCCTTCGGCTTCAAGGGAACGCCATCCTTCATTGTCGGCAAGTTCCGCGTGCCCGGAATCCTCAGCATGGCGGAATTCGAGATGGTGATTGCCGACGCGCGCAAGGCGAAGAAACCCAATTAGCCGGCAGCAAAACGCCGCCGTGAAACACGGCGGCGTGAACTCTCAGCTTGGTCGTCCGTATTACTTCGACGAAATCTTGACCCAATCCTCGTGGGCGCGGTTCTTCAGCTTGGCCCAGTCGGCTGCCGCGACGTCCCAGTTGACGATGGTACGGTTGGCCTGGGCGACCTGGCCGTTGGCGACGCTGGACGTCTGCATGGAATCGTAGACGTAGACGCCGCACACCAGCAGCAGCGCACCCAAGATCATTCCGACAAACGTCTGCATGACAATCCCTCCGTTGCGCCTGATAACGCGGTATCCCAAGGTTGGTTCCGCGGTCTACGACCGCACCTTTCCAGGCGCCGAGCGGGGCGGGGTAGCGGAAGGGGACGTGCTCGTTGCCGTCACCAGATTGAGCGATTTCAGCTCGTCCGGCTTGAACACGAACAGTTTGTCGTGCGGCGTCTCCATTGCATGCACCCAGACCTGCAGGTTGATGCCCATGTCGCCGAGATAGCGCTGGCACCGCGCCGAAATATTTTGCGCAACGTTCATCTCGTCGCGGAGCAGGCTGCCTGCCTGGCCGGCGGCCGCCACCTGGTGCACGCCGAGGATCGCCTTGTCGCCGACGCGGCGCTCCACGCCGCCGACAAAGACCAGCGGGCAGGAGGAAGCGCAGTATTTTCCCGGCTCGATCTCGGTGGCGAAATTCTTGTCGCGGATCAGCTTCCCCATCGCCAATGCGTCGGTCACCGATCCTCCCGGGGAGTTCAACACCACTGTCTTGATGTAGTCGCCACGCTTGGCGATCTCGGCGGCGAATGCCTCGGAAATTCCCGGAGTGATGGTGCCGGTCGCCATCAGTCTGCCGCCGCCCACCAGTTCGAAACCCATGGGCTTGGCCATCAACCCGTCCGCCTGCGGTCGCGGCGTCAGGCGCTTGTCGCCATCCGGGATCGCGGGAAGCGGAATCGACGGCAGCAGGCTCGGCAGGTCCGGTGATGGCGTATCACGCCGGACCTCGGCCGCCGGATCGGGCTTGCCGAGCCATCCGTTCATGCCGGCGAGGTCAGCCGCCAGCACGATGGCCGTCACCATGACGACGCTGCCGAAAATCCAACGCAAGATGGCCTCGTCCGGGTTGCCGGCGAGAAACGCTCGCACGTGGTGTTGGATGGCCGCCGATATCTGCATGGCCTGACCTATTTGGTTTGCCGTGCCGAGGATAGCGGCGTCACATTCTCGTCGGCGGCGCTTGCAGTTTCAGACACCGGCGCCTCCGCGGGAGGCTCGACGGCTTCGGCCGGCGGCGCACGGCGCGCCCCCTCGACCTCGCGCGCCATCTGCAGGGCCGCAACGAGTTCGCCCGCCGTCATGTCGGATGCGCTGAAGGCGGGCAACCCCTCGCGGCGGATTGCGGCATGCACCACGCACAGGATCAGCACCAGCACGGCCGGCATCAGGTCGATCGAGATTGCCCCGGCCCAGCTCGGAATGAAATCGCCGGCGTAGCGTAGCACCGCTTCGGCGGGCGACATAGCCTGGAATCGGGCCGGTTCGACGCGCGGCAATGCCAGGATCTTGTCCGCGGCTTCGGCGAGCGAAGTCGCCTGCGCCGTGATCGAGTTCTCGACCTTGCCGACGACAGCGCTTTGTCGGTCAGCAAGATCGGTGGTGCGGCCGCCCGCGGCCGGCGCGATGAAGCCGGACGAAAGCGATGTCGCCGCACGCTTGACGGCGGGGGCAACCGAGGTCTGCTGCAAATTGGTGATCACGCCGCTGAGTGCCAACGATTCCGTGGCAAAGGCGTCGCTGCGCGTCGAGATCGGACCGCGATCGGAGATCAGCTCGCGCATCTTCGCCAGATGCTTGCCGCCCTGCTCGAACAAGGCCGACACGCGTTTGCCCGATGCCTGGACCTCCTGACCGAGACTGTCGAGTTGCCCGGACATCTGCGTCAGGAGCTGTACGACTGTGCCGGATCCGGCGGTGCCGGTGAGCGAACCGGCGCGCTCGGCGTCGGCGAGCCTCGAGAAACGCGACGAGGCCAGCTGAATATCCGGCAACAGCCCCTGCGCCGCGACGGCGTTGCTGTTGGCGGTGTCGAGATCGCGGGTGTAGTTCTGCACCGTGATCGCAAGATGCTGCTGGATCGCGGCCGCGCCCGCCAGCGCCGACGCGTTGAGCCATGACGACATCGCGACAATCATCAGCGAGCCCAGCAGCATGCAGCCGAACATCAGCGCGCGCCCGGTACGGTCGACCACATGCGGCATGAACTGCATCAGGAACACCCAGAACGCATAGATGCCGACCGACACCGCCACCGAATAGATCACGGCGGCGAAGAACACCGTGGTCGGGCTGCCGTTGAGCAATTCGCGGACGCCGAGATAGGTGTAGACACCGGCGGCGAGCGCGAGGATCGCGGTCGTGAGCTTGAGCATCACCTCTAGGCGGGCGACGCCTTTCGAAAGCTGCAGCGAATTGGAGGCACGCGCGGTGGCCGCCGGAACGGCAGAGTTGGTGTTCGAGGGCATGACATATCCTGTCGCGGTTCAGTGAACCGTTATGAGCAACGCCCCCACGTTGTCTGCTAAGTCATTTACCGCGTAGAGATAAATCCAGACAGGATTGTGTCAAGCGGGTTCGCCGGGTTCCCCTGCGAGCCATCGCAGTATTTCAGCGTTCATTTCGCGCGGATAGGTGTGGCTGAGGTCTTCGAGCTCGCGATAGGTCACCTTGGCGCCCGCCGCCGACAGCGCCTGGCTGGTTTGTCGCGCCACCTGCACCGGAAACATCCAGTCGAGCTGGCCATGGACGATATGAACGGGCAGGCCGCGCATGCGGTCGGCATCGGCCATTTCCACCATCAGCGGATGGAATGTCGCCGCGACCGGTGCCAGATGCGTGAATGGCGACGCGCTGTCGAAACCCGTCACGTAGCAGAACGTTCCGCCGTCGCTCATGCCGGTCAGCAGCATCTTTGCCGGATCGACATTCCAGCGTGCCCGCACCGCCTCCAGGATGTTGATCAGGTTCGGTGTATCCGTGTCTTCGCCCAT
>CADEDX010000455.1 GCA_902826195.1 uncultured Bradyrhizobium sp.
GATCAGCGAGTAACCCTCGCCGTCTTCGTCATCGAAGAGGTTGGCGTAGATCGGAGCGTTGAAGCTCGGGTCGTCCAGCTTGACCGAGAGATAATCGCGGCCCTCGCTCGATCGCTTCGGCCAGGCGGCCCCGATCTCTGCACGGCCGACGTAGACCCTGTGGCTCGGTGCGTTGTCGTTGGTTCGGTCAGTCTCGGGGACGATTCGGACGCCCTTGGTCTGAAGGCTCAGGGTGACGATTTCGCCCTGGAATTCCTGGCCGGATCTCTTGAATGAGCCGATGTTAGCCATGTCACTTCTCCTTAGCTTGTTTCGAGCTCCGCGACCACCGCGGCCTCGATGGCGATCTGAGAGCCGAAGGCGATCGACGCCGCACCTGCTTGGGCCGCAGCGCAGCGGAGGATGGCGGCGGGGAGACTTTCTTGGCTCGCGAGGAATGGGCGAAACCGGGGTCCCCGCGCGCTCGCGCGCGGGGTGGCAAGCCCAGAGGAAGAAAGTCTCGCCGCCGCCATTGCGGTTCAGGCGATCGAGGCGCAGCCGGCCTTCGGCCAGATCACGCCAATGAGAGGCCTGGTGCTCGCGTGCGCTGAACAGCATTTTTGGAGATGTGCCAGCCAACGAATGGCCCGCACAAGAGGGCCCAGCGTTCCAAGCGAGCAAAGAGAGATCCTGGCGGGCATAAGGGTCGCCCAATTGTCGCCCTGCCGACAGAATCCAACAGAGGCATCGCGACGCACCGGATTGCGTCGGTCAAAGAGATCGCCCGGCTAAATCGAAGAGTGCGTGGCACCGCGACACCGCTGTCACGTTGACGGGCTGGCTATTCGCGCGGATCCGACTGATAGACGACGGATCCATGGAGTCACCTGCCTTTAGGCACTGCCCCAATCGGTGGCCGGGCTGGATCCCGGGCAACACTCCCACCCGGAGGGGGCTCAGTCGGGATCGACATGCGCGCCCAGGCAGTGCCCCCGACGGTAACGGCGCCGAAAGTGGCGAACACTTCCCGCCACCAAACCGGGGACACCCCAACCTGAGCAAGGGCGAGGGTCGCATCGTATCCGGCACCTGCCGCAGGAAGTGCAAATAGCAGCCCAATGACAAGGCGGAGAACAGGAGAACGGGCGACGGAGAAAGCGTACTGCCCGACGACGAGTGCGAAACCGGCCATCAATGAAGCCCATGACGATGGCACCGAACGGACCTGCTCCGGCCTGAAATGAATAGATCCCTACCGTCATGCCGACGAAGAACGGCAATGCATGGGTTGCCAGCGCGAGCAGCGCCCAGCAGAAGATGCCGAGCCCGGCGATATTAAGGAGAACGCCAATGATGAGCATGGTGATGGTCCCCGTGACAGGAGTTGCAAGGGTCGCGCCTTCCACCACCACCACGGCGTCGTCTTAGGGATAGCCGATCCTGTGCGCGTTTGGAATCCTTGCGGTCGGCTGGCGAACCCAGTTTCGGTTCTGCGCGGGCGGGATGAAAACGCGGGGATCCGGTTCGCTTTTTTGATGCAGAGCGGACATTGCCGCTCCGCAGGTTCGATGGATAGAGTTCAAATTGAAAGTGCGGTGGCGCTTACGCGCCGCCGTTGCCGAATTTCCAGACGGGGATGCCGAGCTTTCGTGCCTTGTCGGCCAGGTTCTCTTGAATGCCGGTACCGGGGAAGACGATGACGCCTATCGGCACCACATCGAGCATCCGATCGTTGCGCTTGAACGGTGCCGCCTTGGCGTGTTTGGTCCAATCGGGTTTGAAGGCGATTTGCGGAACCTTGCGGTGGTCGGCCCAGCGGGCGGCGATACGCTCGGCGCCCTTCGGGGACCCACCGTGCATCAGCACCATGTCCGGATGCTTGGCGTGCACCTGATCGAGCTTGTCCCAGATCAAGCTGACATCGTCGCAGTCGAGGCCTCCCGTGAAGGCGATTTTCGGCCCGGCAGGCAAACGCACTTCCGTTTCGGCCCGGCGTTTGGCTGCGAGGAACTCGCGACTGTCGACGACAGCCGAGGTCAAGGCGCGATGGTTCACCATGGAGCCGCTGCGCGGATGCCAGTGCGATCCGGTGTGGTGTGCAAAGTGCTCGGCCGCCTGGTCGCGGAAATATTCCATGCTGTTACGTCGCTCGATCAACGTCATGCCCTCGGCCGTGAGACGCTCCAGTTCAACCGAGCGGATTTCGGAGCCGTCCTGATCGCGTTGGCTGCGCTTCTGCGCCTGTTCGTTGTCGTCGAGTTCGCGCTCTATGCGTGCGTTGGCGCGGTGGAAGAGATTGACGGTCGACCAGAGCAAATTATCAAGGTCTGGTTCGAGGCGGGTTTCGCTCAAGCTTGCGATGAGAGCATCGAAGACGTCGGCTACAGCGGCGGCGACGATGCGGGCTTCGGGCAGCGGCCTCGGGTCGGGTTCGTCCTGGAAGGGGCGATAGCCGTGGAGCTGGAGTTCGGTAAGGACGTGATCAGTCGGGGATGTGGGGTATGGCTGCTCGTACTCGGTCTCGTTGCGCTCGATCGTCATCGCGGCTTTCCTTGGTCGGATCAGCCGCGCTCATCGCGGCCTTCATGGCGACGAAAGGCGGCGAGCGGACCGGACCTGCACCGCCGAGCGTAGCGACAGCGGCCGTAGCGAAGCGAAGGATGGCGGGAGCCGGCTATTTTGCCTCGCGATGTAAAGCGCCGCCTTGGCGGCGCGACGGAAAATAGCCAGCTCCCGACATTGCGTGGCCGGACCGCTTGCAGCAGGGTCGCCCTCTCAAGAAGGCCGTGAGCGTGGCCCTCTCCCGATAAGGAGAAGCCTGGGGATCGGCGGCACCGTCAGAGCGGAGTAGGAGCTACGTCCGCCATTCCAGTCAAAACCCTCGTACTCAAGAATCGGGCCACGTCTTCAGGGGCGAGTTGAACGCGCAACGCTGCACGCAGCGCGTTGAAGTCGAAGTTCCGCAGATCCTCGTTGAAATCTCCAAACCGCGGCGACAACACCACCGCCTCGATCCCGGCCGACCGCGCTCGATTTAACAGTCCTGCAACCGCGCCATCGCCTGCCCGATCGTCGTCGCGGACGATATAGAGACGACGAAGCGTTGCGGGAAACAGTATGGCTCCCAGGTGCGCGGCCGGAAGTGCTGCGGCCATCACCATGGTGGGCATGACGCAGCGGAGCGAAAGCATGGTCTCGATACCCTCGCCGGCAGCCATCACGTCGTCAGCCCGACCGAAACGGACCGCGTGCCCGAGAAGGTGGCCCATCGCCCGGCGTGGCGTATCGACCGGCGCCTTGTCGCGCCCTGACGGATCGAGCCAAGTCCTGTGCGCGCCGGTGATATGACCGTGCAGATCGGTCACAGCGGCGATCATCGCGGGCCGCGTTTCGGTCGGCATATCTGCCTCGGGACGATAGTAGCAGCGGGGATGGAAGCGCAGACTGTCGATGCCGTGAAGATCGGTGATGCTGCGTCCCCGTAGGTAAGTCTCCGCAATTGTGCCGGCAATCGGCTGCGACATGCGGAACAGACGCCGTGCCGATTCCGGTGAGCCAGCCGGCGCCGGTGGCAGGCGCGAGCGACTGCCGGACCCCGGTTCGGATTGCGGCAAGCTCAGAAAGCGTCGGGCTTCATTGGCGACGTCGTGGAAATCGACCAGACCGCAGCTTTGCCTGATAACGTCGAGGAGGTCGCCGTGTTCGCCGGTTGCCGCGTCAGTCCATTTGCCGGCTGGGCGGCCGCCCATGCCGTTTCGATTCAAGCGGACGAACATCGATCGGCCGGACGTGTTCCTGACGTCGCCGACCAGCCAGTAATTGCCGACGCGACGTCCGTTGGAGAGATAGCAACGGCACACCGCCTCGGCCTCGCGCGCGAGGCGATGCGCCAGCTCTGCCGCATTTTCCGGCATGTCACGCCGCCGTCCGATCGGCGATGCGCGCGATCGGATAGCACTCCAGAACTCTGGCCAGTATCGCAGGATCAGTCGCATCGGTCCGTAATTGCCCGAACGCGGTAAACAGGATGTTCTGGAGATCGATAGCCAGCGCCAACGGCCTGTTGAGGAAGGTGTTGATCGGTGGCAACTCATCCTCGATTCCGCTGTCGATAAGCTGCAACACGCGGCGAACGTCAGACTGGCTCAAGACCAACTTGTTGAAGAGAAGATCGCAGGAGGGACTGAGTTTGATTTTCTGAACGCTTTCCATGTCGGATTCTCCACGACGGGCGGCCGAGCGACTCTCTCTCGACCTCCTACCCGTCACAGACAGGCCAGCGCGCCTCTCGCTCTACGACACGCAACACCAACGAAGCCTGACAATGACCCGGCTTGCGGGCGCATTACGCAGCCTCCTCGTTGTCCTCAACGACGGACTTAATTGCAGGCGCCACAAAGGCGAGCAGGAAATCGGCGGTCTTCGATTCCGCGCTCGCGGCGCGCAAGACGGCGCGATTACTGAATGGCCTGCGTAGTTCGGCAGCGTGACGCCGAGCGTAACTCGCGTTAGAGATGCAATTTTAGCCGATCAGCCTCGTGATGGCTTCCGGTGCTTCCTGGAAAGCATACGGATTCAAGAACTGGCGCCGCCAGAGAAAATTCCGATCTACCTTGCTGAGCTTTGCCTCATCGCATACAGCGGACCAGCGCTGCTTGATCGCTTTGACTTGCTTGGTCGCGAGCTGGATAGCATCGGCGTTGCTCATCAGAAACAGCGGTGCTGCCTTCAGGCATCGAGCGATTTGGCTTGCACGCTCCTGACCCATGATCAGCATGGCTTGCGTGGCTTCTCCACCTGTCCGATTTTGCGGACAGATGTCATATGCCGGGGTCAAGGACAGTTCCTTGCCGTTCCAGAAAGCAGCGTGGTTGCGCGCATGGTCATCGGTATTTCCGCAGAGAATGTTGAACAGCATTCGTGCAAAGAGTTCTTTGAGCGTTTCCCTTGGTGTCCGAAACCTATGACGAATGATGGTCGCAAGTTGCTCATAGCTGGCGTAGCGGGCCATGAGTTCGTCGAGCTCGAGCAGCGTGAGGGCGGAAACCGTGGCTTTCCGGCTCCAGCCGCCCTCCACTTTCACGCGATCAAAACGTTCGATCAGCAGGACGTCCTTTCCTCCCGCGCGCTCAAGACTCACCGGGGCAACTGTCAGGCCGACTTCGGCGGCCAGACGCATGGCGATGTACTCGGCTTTGACAACGCCGTAGAGGTCGTTTTCCGATGAGAACTTCGCAACAAACTTTTTGTTGCCCGACGTAATCATCGCCTTGGGACGTGCACCTCCGATCGAGCTTCCATGGAGAAGCGCCCGGTCGAGTTCAGTCGGGAGCGGAACTCCCTTTTCAACCAGCCCCGCGGCGTTCAGGAGTTCGTGGAGAGGTACCTCGGCGCCTTCTCGCGCCACGTAATTCGCGGGAGACGCCTGAAAATCCAATGCGCCGATCCGGTCTGAACCGGACTCCAGCAGATAGGTGAACTCATCGACGTTGCCCGGATCGACATTCTTGCCTTGCATCCCGAATTTTCGATTGATGATGATGCGGCGGCCCCAGGCGTCGGGGGCCGCATCGCGGATACAGTTCGGCATGCTCAACCCCGCCGTGAGCGGCAAGATTCCGCTTCGCAGCGGCAATTCCGGCTCATAGAGCGGAATGGCATCGTTACGCGCAAGATAACTTCGACCATAATTGAATACGAGTTGCCTGCCACTTGCCGATAGAAGGCCGGCGACGACAGGTTCTGTTTGATCCGGGAGCCAGACCCAGACAAAAGCCTGGGTGTAGTTGGCATCAGAAGTCATCGTCGGCCTCGAGACGTGGAT
>CADEDX010000456.1 GCA_902826195.1 uncultured Bradyrhizobium sp.
GCGCGCAGCAACTGCGGCACCGTACACCAGATCTGGCTCTCGCCGAAAATGCCGGGCGGAATCTTGGTGTAGGGACTGTCGGCCACGCCCCGCACACCGCTCTTGTCCGCCACAAGCTTGGTCAGCGCAGTGCGCAACGCGACATAGGCCACGGCTGCGGTAGACTCCGCATTCATATCGCCGTTCCAGTCAACGATAAGGTCACGCAACGAAGCGGCCGCGCCATCAACGGCAACATTGCGAATCCGGTCGCGGAACTCGAGCGCGATAACGCTGACGGTATCGCGGTGGATCGACGCCATGTCCTCCACCGACGCCTTCGAAAGCCCGGCGAGGCGCTGCCAGATCCGGCGGGCGCGATGCGGCGGCATGCTGTCGGTGCCATAATAATGTTCGCCGTTTTCCATCACGCGGTTGTTGGCGGTGACGATGGCCTGTCCGGCCGGATCGATGGTGCACGGCATTTTCTCGAACGGGATCAGGCCGCTCCATTCATGCTCGCCGGTCCAGCCCGGCACCGGCAGCCAGCCATTGGAGCGCGGTCGCACCGGCACCTTTGCACGCACGCGATTGCCGATCCGCCCCGACGTATCGGCGGCGACGAGGTTGTGATCCATCAGGCCCCATTCGCGGCCGGCGTCGTACAATTCCTCGACGGTAGAGGACCGCAGCACCGGCAGCGTGCAGTCAAACGACGTGTCCGGCACAGCAAACTGCATCGAGCGCAGCACCAGCGCGGTGCCGGCAGCAGGATCGCCCGCGATGACCGGGCCATGCATGGTTTCGACGACGTCGACGCTGACGTCATTTTCGCCACGCATCGCAATGGCTTCCGCGCGGTGTTTGACCGGCTGCCAACCGCCCTTGAAGCTGGTGTTTTGTACCTTCGCGTCGAAGCGCTCGATATAGAGGTCGTGAATGTCGACAAAGGCGTGAGTCACGCACCACGCCACCTTGCCGTTATGCCCGAAATTCGGAAAGCCGGGTGCGCCGGGCACGGTGAGGCCGATGACGTCGAAATCGTCGCAGGCGAAATGGGCCTGCGCATACATGCTCGGCATTTCCAGCACGCGGTGCGGATCGCCGGCCAGCAGCGGCCGCCCCGTCGCGGTTCGTTGCGGTCCGAGCGCCCAATTGTTGCTGCCGCCGGCGACTTCGGCTTCCTGGCGGTCCTGGCTGTCGAGCAGCGCTTCGAGGCCTGGCTTGAGGTCGGCGAGCGCTGCGAGATAGCGCTTGCCCTCGGCGCCGGGCGGAATGCACAGCATGTCGTCGCCGCCATCATCGAAACGCAGCTTCGATATCTGCTCTGAACCTACGATCGGCAGCGCCGCGGCGCGCCACAGTTTCCACCACACCGAGCCCATCAGGAAACCGATCTGGCGCATCACTGCGATCGAATGCCACGGCTCCCATGCTGCCGGCTTTGCGCCGAGAATGGCGTATTCCGCCGGCCATGTGCCCTGCCCGATGAAGGCGTTGACGCCGCGCGCATAGGCTTCGAGCATTGCCTTGGTGTCGGGGTTGAGCAGCGCGAAATCGCGTTGCGAGGCGCCCGCGGTGTCGAGTTGCCGGGCCAGCACATCGCCGGCCAGCGCCGATTTTCCGACCCATTGCGCGTAGCGCCCGGTGCCGCGGCGCAACAGCGCTTCCATCTGCCAGAGCCGGTCTTGCGCATGGGCAAAGCCGAGCCCGGTGAAGGCATCGAGATGCGAGGCCGCGCGGACGTGCGGGATACCCGAGATATCGCGCCGCAGGTCGACCTTGCCGGACAGTCCGGGCACCGTCGCCGCGCTGTTGAAGTCCGGCAGATAGGTCTTCGAGGCTGGATCAATGGTGCCTGTGGTCATGACGTCATCCCGGAATAAGGCTTGCAGTGATCGTTGCGGCACATTCGGGCTTTCACTGCGACGGGATCCACGCCCAAGCCAAAAGCCGGTATCAGCGGTCAGGATATATCATATATCGTTGTTGTCACCGGCAATCAGCGAATGTTCGGCAAGCCGGCACTGCATGGCCCCTATCCTGCCGCTGTCGTCAGGAATTCCAGACGCATGTTGCCGTCGGCATCCTCCTTGACGACCGCCTGGGCCTTCTCGATTTGCAACAGCAATTTTACGAGCAGTGCGCCGCCTTCGAGGATGTCATCCTGGATCGCCTGGCGCGCCGCGACGGCATTGCGCTCCTGCAACGCGTCCATCAGCAACAGATGCTGATGGCGCCCCGGATAGGTCGGACGGGCGTGCGGATAGAGGAATTTCAGCAGCGGGCCGTTGCGAAGCCAGATCGTTTCCAGGATGGAGACCAGATCCTCGGCTTGCGAGGCGCGATAGATCAGAAAATGGAAATTGAAATTGGTCAGCGTGGCGGCCTCGGAATCGCCTTCCTTCTCGGCCTTGACCAGCGCATCATGCAGTTTTTTGAGCTGTTTGAGGTCGGCGCTGGTCAGGAGCGGCACGGCTTTTTCCGTCGCCAGCCCCTCGAGCAACAGGCGGATCTCGCGCAGTTCGCGGTAGCGCGTCAGCGACAACCGCGTCACGGTGATGGATTGCCCCGAACGCATCTCGAGCCCGCCCTCGCGAACCAGCTGCATGATGGCTTCGCGCACCGGCGTATCGCTCACGCCCATCGCCTCGGAAAGCTCCCGGATGCGCAAGCGCTGGCCGGGCCAGAACCGACCGGCCATCAAGGCCTCGCGTAGTTGGCCATAGGTACGCGACGCCAGATTCTCGCGACTGCTCGAAACGAAACCCTTCAAAGCCATCTGCCGATTCCGAATGTTGCAGTCGCCCCGCGCGCGAAACCGAAGCGCGCGCGATAACAATCGTTGCCTACTCAATACGCGGTCGCGGCGCACGACACTTGTCGCGGCCTTTCGTTTTAGCATATATCATATATTCCAGTTGAGAAAGTGAAGCAGCCCATGCCGTCAGATCAACAAACCGCGCGCTGGCTCGCGGACTTCGACGCTGCGCTTGCCGCGCGCGACAACGCCCGGCTTCAGACGTTGTTCGCGGATGAATGCTACTGGCGGGATTTTCTGGCCTTCACCTGGAATATCGTCACGCTGGAAGGCCGCGAGCGCATCTGGAATATGCTGTCGGAGCGTCTGGGCGACGTGAAGCCGGACAATTGGCAGATCGAGCAGGTCGATGAGCCCGGCGACACGGCCGGCGCCTGGTTCAGCTTCGAGACCGCGGTCGGGCGCGGCAAAGGTCATTTGCGACTGAAGAATGGACGCTGCTGGACGTTCTTCACCACGCTGCGCGAATTGAAAGGCCACGAGCCGAAGCGCGGGCCGACACGGATCGCCGGCACGACGCACGGCGTCGTGAAAGGAGGACGGCGAAGCTGGCTTGATGGACGCAACGATGAGAAGGCCGAACTCGGCGTGTCGCGGCAGCCCTATTGCCTGGTCGTCGGCGGCGGTCAGGGCGGCCTCGCCCTCGCGGCACGATTGAAGCAGTTGGACGTGCCGACCTTGATCGTCGACGCCTTGCAGCGGCCGGGCGACGGCTGGCGACGGCGCTACAAGTCGCTCTGCCTGCACGATCCTGTCTGGTACGACCACATGCCGTATCTGCCGTTTCCGGATCATTGGCCGATCTACACGCCCAAGGACAAGATGGGCGACTGGCTGGAAGCCTATGCCTCCATCATGGAGCTTAACATCTGGAACGCAACGACCTGCAAGCGGGCTGAATTCGACGACGCTGCAAAGCGGTGGAACGTCGAGGTCGAACGCGAAGGCCGGACCATCACGCTGCAACCCACGCAACTGGTACTGGCGACCGGCATGTCGGGCGTGCCCAACCGGCCGGTATTCGAGGGGCAAAGCCGCTTCCGCGGCGTCGCGCATCATTCGAGCGAGCATCGGGACGGCGCACCCTATGCCGGCAAGAAATGCGTCGTCATCGGCGCCAACAATTCCGCGCACGACATCGCGGCTGATCTTTGGGAACACGGTGCTGATGTGACGATGATCCAGCGCTCGCCGACCCTGGTGGTCAAAGCCGAAGCGCTGGAGCGTCATGGACGGCCGCTCTATTCGGAAGCGGCGGTGGCTGCGGGCATCGACGTCGACCGCGCGGACCTGATCGCAGCCTCGGTCCCCTACCGCATCCTCCCGCAATTCGCAAAGCCGGTGTTCGACCGCATCAGGCAGGAGGACGCCGCCTTCTACGAACGGCTCCGCGCGACGGGATTCATGCTGACGTTCGGCGAAGACGAGAGCGGCATCGGCCTGATGTATGCGCGGCGCGGGGCCGGCTACTACATCGATGTCGGCGCCTCCGACCTGATCATCGAGGGCCACATCGCGCTAAAGTCCGGCGTCCAGATCAGCCACCTCACCGAAGATGCCGTGGTCATGGCCGACGGCACCACCCTGCCCGCCGACCTCATCGTCTATGCGACGGGCTACGGGCCGATGAACGACTGGGCGGCGCAGTTGATCTCGCCTGATGTCGCCGACAGGATCGGCCAGTGCTGGGGCCTCGGCTCCGACACCGCAAAGGACCCCGGGCCCTGGAAAGGCGAACTGCGCAACATGTGGAAGCCGACCAGGCAGGAAGCGCTCTGGTTCCAGGGCGGCAATCTGCAGCAGGCGCGACATTTTTCGTTGTACACATCGCTGCAGATCAAGGCGCGAATGGAAGGGATACCCCTCGACGTGTATCGCGCAGAGTGAGGGTTTCCATGCAGGCCTGCGCCCGAACGCCGCGACCTGATTCCAATGGCACAAGAACTGCATTGCCTCCAACAAGGGAGGCGCTTGGATATGCCATTGATAAGCCTCGATATTCGTATGCTCCGGTCATTCGTGTCGGTGGTTCAGACCGGCAGCATCACCGTTACCGCGCGACAGCTCGGGCGAACCCAGCCCGCCATCACGCTGCAGTTGCAGCGGCTGGAAGAACTGATCAACACGACGCTGCTGCGCCATGAGGGCCGCCGCCAGCTTCTCACCGATGACGGTGACCTGGTGCTTTCCTATGCAAAATCCATCCTCCGGCTTCACGACGAGATGCTGCAGCGGCTTGCCGCGGCGGACGTCGAGGGAACCGTGGTGCTGGGAACGCCGGATCTCTACGCAGCTTTCGTTTTGCCCGCGATTCTGAGCCGCTTTCGCAAGGCGTTTCCAAAGGTACAGGTCGAGCTGCGCTGCGAATTGTCGACACCGCTGGTTGGACTGGTTCGTCGCGGCGAGATCGATCTTGCGCTGGTAACCAAGATGGAGGGGTTCTCCGGCGGCAAAGTGGTCGGCCAGGAGCAGTTGATCTGGATGGTTGGCGCGGATTCCGACGCGCACTGGGTCGATCCGGTGCCGCTGGCGGTGCTGCCGGCCGGCAACATTTATCGGGAACATGCGATCGAAAAGCTGGAGCGGATCGGGCGCAACTGGAAGATCACCTGTGTCAGTGCCAGCGCCGTTGGCCTGCAGGCGGCAGCGCTCGCCGGCATGGCGGTGACGGTGCTCGGCCGTAGCGCATTGACGCCGGGCCTGCGCGAAATCGGCGCAAACGAGGGTTTTCCGGCATTGCCACCGGTCGATCTGCTGCTGTATCGGGCAGCAGGCCGCAACCTCGCGGCTATCGATGCGCTGTATAATTATCTCGAGAGCTATCTAGGTTCGGACTCCAGCCGCCTCGAGTTCGCCGCAGAAACGGCAAAAGCCGCGACGCGGCCCGCGCTTCCGGCGGCGGCCGAGTAAAGCACCATCTCCTTCACCGCCTGCCACCTGCCGCCTCGTTGTGCACCATCCCGCCCGTTACCGCGTCATACCGGCTTGTGGCCCAGTGCCT
>CADEDX010000457.1 GCA_902826195.1 uncultured Bradyrhizobium sp.
TGCTTTCAGCACTCCTTCACCGATCCCAAATCTTACTGCGATCTGAAGGTTTTTGGTTTGCGCTTCTGCGTTGGTTTGCTCCACAGCCATCGAGCCAATCGCCTTATCAAGTGAATCTATTTCTTGTTCCAATCGAGCCAGTTTTTCATCAGTTGTCATAATTTTCGTAGGACCTCAGCCAATTTATTCCTTTAATGATTTTTTTCAGCTTGCCGCGCTCTCCGACAATGGCAATTAATCGGTCTTTTGCGACAAGCTTCAAGAGCAGATTACCGGATTGCCCAACTCTTGCCAATACGTATTGCGGGGAACGCAAATGCAAAAGCCCCCAACGTACGGACGCACTCACCATAAACCAGGCTCGTAACCCAAGCTTGCAGGTGCGGATTTTCCGCCCAGCGGCTGAGCAAAAAAGAGTCTGAACAAGCGCTGCGCCCTTTTGCCTTTTTGGTTGATGCATTCCTTGCCCCGCATCAACAGTCGGTGTATAACCTGCCGCAAGTCACCAATCTCATCTTGATCGACGCGAATGGCGACCATTCCAACAGTTCGCAGGTCTGGCCTGTGCCTCCGATGTCGCTGGCCCACCGCGAGCAGTTCCGCCATTTCCGCGACAATGCGGCTGGCGACCTGTTCGTCAGCCAGCCGGTCAAGAACAAGATTGATGGCGCCTGGACGCTCTATCTGGCGCGCCGGCTTACCGACAGGAACGGTGCATTTCTCGGCGTGGCGCAGGCGGCCGTGCGCCTCAAGCATTTCGAGGATTTCTACGCATCGGTCTCGCTCGGCGATGGCGGGTCGATTGCGTTGTTGCGGCGCGACGGAACGATGCTGGTGCGCTACCCGCTGGTCGAAAGCATGGTCGGCGAAATTGTTGGAACACGATTGCGCGAGGCGGCCGATCAGAGCGATGCGAACCAAAAGGAAATCTGGGGCGAGGGCCTTGACGGAAAGGTACGCTACGTCGCCCTCAATTCCGTCCCCGACTTTCCGCTGATCGTTTCGGCTGCGCTCACAAAGGAAGCTGTTCTCGGCTCCTGGCGTCGTGACGCTACATTGGTGATTGTAGGCGCCATGGGCGCCGTTGCAGGCATTGCCCTTCTGCTGACGGTGCTGTTCCGGAAAATGCGCAGGATGCAGCATTCCGAAGTCCTGCTGGCGCGGCAGAACCGCGAACTGGAGCGAAGCAGCCAACTCCTGCTCGATGCCCAGCGGGTAGGAAAACTCGGGCACTGGTCGTCCGATGAGGGCGGGAAAAGCGCAATCTGGTCTCCGCAACTGTTCGAGATTGCCGGTATTCCTCCAATTTCACAGGTGCCGTTTGAGACGCTTTTGTCATTGATCCACCCTGAGGACCTTCAGGGGTACCTGGACATGCGCTCCGGGGCGCGATCGAGCGGCAAGCCCTACAGCCACGAACATCGCTGGCTCCGTCCTGATGGAAGCATTCGATGGGTGCGCATCGAAAGCGATCCTCAGTCTGAAGTTGACAAGGAGCACGGCAATGCCTTCGGGATCGTGCTGGATGTGACGGAAAGGAAGGAAGCGCAAGCCGTTGCCGAAGAATCCCAGGCCCGGCTCATCGACGCTATCGAATCGTTGACCCAGGGTTTCATTCTTTACGACAGCGAAGATCGCTTCGTTCTGGCGAACAGCCATTTCAGGGAAATGTTCCCCGAACTTGCGCGCGCGCTGACGCCAGGCATGCAGTATGACGATGTGCTGCGTGCCGCACTGCGACTGGACGAGGGGGGCAGACCCGACGCCGACGCCGAAGAATGGCTCGCGCGCGCAAAGGCATGGCACTATGGTGGCAGCAAGGCCGTGGAGCGCATGAATGACATGGGCCGATGGATCCAGTTTGTCGATCACAAGACGTCTGACGGCGGCACTGTGGGCCTGAGAACCGACATCACCGAGTTCAAGCAAGTTCAGACCGCGCTGGAGCAGAAGCTAGTCGATCTCGAGCGGATTCGAACAGATCTCGAGATGCAGAAGCGAGAATTGCTGGAGACATCGGAAGATCTCATCAAGGCAAAGGACGCAGCGGAGGCGGCCAGCCGGGCCAAGTCGGATTTCCTCGCCATGATGAGCCACGAAATCCGGACGCCCTTGAGCGGCATGGTCGGGATGATCGAATTGCTCCGCGAGACGCCGTTGAACCCGGAACAGGAGCGCTTCACCTCGCTGGCCAAGGAATCATCCGACGGCCTTCTCAACGTGGTCAACGACATCTTGGACTTTTCGAAGCTGGAAGCCGGACGAATTTCGCCGGAGTTCATCGAGTTCGACATCGTCCATGTGGTCAAGGGCGTTGCCTCGCTCATGACGTCAAAGGCGCAGCATAAGGGACTGGACCTCTCGACCGCTGTTTCGGACGGCCTCCCGCACTGGCTGAAGGGCGACGGCAACCGCATACGCCAGGTTCTGCTCAACCTGGTCGGCAATGCCATCAAGTTCACGGATGCCGGCCGCGTCAGCATCGACGTCTCGCATCGACCCCTGGCCGACGGGCAGGTGGAACTGCGGATCGAGGTCAGCGATACCGGCATCGGTATTGGCCCGGAGACGGAGCGGCAGCTCTTCAATCCGTTCGTTCAGGGCGATAGCTCCGTCTCGCGAAAATACGGCGGTAGCGGATTGGGATTGGCGATCTGCAGACAGCTCTGCGGCATCATGGGAGGAGACATCGGCGTCGACAGCGAATTGGGCAGAGGCAGCAGGTTCTGGTTTACCGCACGATGCGGGATCGGCGCGCCACGCATCGCCGATGCGCCCTCCCTCGTGCCGGACCTCGGCCGTTCCATCAAGGTGCTGGTTGCCGAAGACAGCCCGATCATCGCGACCTTGATATCCAGCCTGCTCAAGAAGCAGAAGTTCGAGGCGCAGCTGGTCACCAACGGTTTGCAAGCCGTGGCCGCGGTCATGCAAGACACCTACGATATTATCCTGATGGACGTTAACATGCCGGAGCTCGACGGCATCTCCGCGACGCGGGCGATTCGCGCGCTCCCTGGACCGCCATCGAAACTTCCAATCATCGCGCTGACGGCAAACGCCGTCGTCGGCCAGCGGGAAATCTATCTCGCCGCCGGGATGAACGACTACGTGACCAAGCCGATACAGCCGAACACATTGTTCCAGGCCATCCGGCGCTGGGTCGCCCCGGCTCGCGTCGAAACGGCGGCCGCTTCGTCGGTGGCCAAGGAGAGCGTAGGCGTTCAGCTCGATGGCTGAAGCCCCGGAGCCGATCGCCATCGTCGCCGTCAACCGCGCGGTGGTCCCGTTGCGCCGTCAAGCCGATGGTCTGGTCAAGACGTAGACCAGACCCGACAGCATGAATGCGCCGACGCTTGCCATCAGGATCGGGCCGGGGGCGCTGCCGAGCCAGAACATCAGAAATCCGGTGCTGATGCCTGCAACGGCCAGCAGTTTAGTCCTTACAGGGATCGCGCCGCGTTCCCGCCACGTGCGCAAGGACGGCCCAAAACGGGGATGCGAGAGCAGCCAGTGTTCGAGCCGCGGCGACGATCGTGCGAAGCAGGCCGTGGCGAGGATGAGGAAT
The DNA here is from genome assembly GCA_902826195.1 of uncultured Bradyrhizobium sp. Taxonomy (GTDB): domain Bacteria; phylum Pseudomonadota; class Alphaproteobacteria; order Rhizobiales; family Xanthobacteraceae; genus Bradyrhizobium. The sequence goes on from CADEDX010000457.1 coordinate 3,566, forward strand.
GGCGTCGTCGGGAGCACTGGCAGGAATGCACCGATGAAACCAAGGGCGATGAAGAGAAGGCCGAGAACGAAATAGACGCTGCGCATCGGTCGCAACCTGCATCACGAGACGAAAACTTGCAATCGCGGCCACGTGCCTGGACCGGCGCCGCGCGCGATCAGACAGGTTGCGCCCAACATGACGCACACCTGACAAGAACGTCCACCGCGCATGATGCGTCGGCCTCGGAGGAGGTGGTCGCCGGCCCGAAAATCTGTCTCTATTGGAGGCCGGCATGGCCGGTCTGTGTGCCGCGGCGCTGCCGCCGGCCCTGCCTAAAGTTTTTGCGGTGGAGAATGAGATGAGTGGTTTGGTGATCAGTGGCGGCCGGGTGGTGGATCCCGCAAGCGGGATGGACGCGATCGGCGATGTAGTGGTGGTGGATGGCCGGATCACCGCCGTCGGCACTGGGCTCGGCAGCGCGGAGCGGGTGATCGACGCGACAGGCCTCGTGGTCGCTCCCGGCTTCATCGACTTGCATGCCCATGGCCAGTCGATCCCGGCCGACCGCATGCAGGCCTTTGACGGGGTGACGACCACGCTCGACCTCGAGGCGGGCGTGTTGCCGGTCGCGTCCTGGTACAAGCGACAGGCCGCCAAGGGGCGGGTGCTGAACTACGGCGCGGCGGCCAACTGGGCGTTCGCGCGCATCGGCGCGATGACCGGCTCGAATGCGGAAAGCTCGCTGGAGGCGTTCGGCAACGCCATGCGCGACCGCCGCTGGATCGATAATGTGGCCAGCGATACCGAGGTGGCCGGCATCCTCGACCGCCTTGCCAACGGGCTGAACGAGGGGGGCATCGGCATCGGCATTCTCAACGCCTATGCCCCGGGCGCCGGCGTCCAGGAACTGACCGCGGTGTGCCAGCTGGCGAAAGAGCATGATGTCGCGACCTTCACCCACGTCGCCTACATGTCCCGCATCGACCCGGAAAGCGCCGCGGAAGCCTATATCCGCCTGATCGGCTATGCCGGCGCCACCGGCGCGCACATGCACATCTGCCACTTCAACTCTTCCAGCAAGACGGACATCGAGCGTTGCACCGCGCTGATCGCCAAGGCGCAGGCGCAGGGCTTGCCGATCACGGTGGAGGCCTATCCCTACGGCACCGGCTCGACGGTGCTGGCGGCGGCCTTCTTCAGCGATCCCGAGTTCGAGGCGCGCAATGGCCTTGGCTACGATTCGGTGCAGCGGGTGACCGACGGGCATCGTTTCCGCGACCGCAAGGAATTGCTGGCGGCGCAGGCGGAGGAGCCATCCACCCTGGTGCTCTGGCATGTCCTGGATATCGAGAACAATGCGCACCACCGTGACCTCCTCGACATGGCGGTGCTGTATCCCGGAGGCGCGATCGCCTCCGATGCGATGCCCTGGACGCAGTCGGACGGCAGCACCTACACCGGCGACGCCTGGCCGCTGCCGGAGGATGCCACCTCGCATCCGCGCTCGGCGGGCTGCTTCACCCGCTTCATCCGGGAGTGGGTGCGCGAGCGAAAGAAGGTTTCGCTGCTGGAAGGCGTGCGCAAATGCGCGCTGATCCCGGCGGAGATTCTTTCCCACAGCACGCCCGCGATGCGCGCCAAGGGCAGGCTGCAGTCGGGCGCGGACGCCGACATCGTCGTGTTCGATTTCGAGACGCTGAGCGACCGCGCGACGTTCACGGCGATGAACCGTCCCTCCGAGGGGGTGCGGCATCTGATCGTCAGCGGCCAGCCGCTGATCTCGGACGGCGTGCTCGATGTGAACGCAAGACCCGGCCGGCCGGTGCGCCGGCCCGTCGTCGAGGCGTGACATTGCCGGTCCCGATCCTGCTGGTCACCGGTTTCCTCGGGGCCGGAAAGACGACCATCGTGAACCATCTGCTGGCGCATGCCGAGGGCCGTCGGATCGCTGCCGTCGTCAATGATTTCGGCGCGATCAATATCGATGCGGAATTGATCGCCGGCGCCAGCGACGGCGTCGTCAGCCTCAGCAATGGCTGCATCTGCTGCTCGCTGGAAGGCGATCTGCTGCGCACGCTTGCCACGTTGCTGCGGCGCGATCCGCGGCCGGAGTTCATCGTGATCGAAACCAGTGGGATCGCCGATCCCGCCGACATCGTGCGTAACCTGATGGATCCCGTGATCTGGCGGGAGGCGCCGCTGGAAACGGTGCTGTGCATCGTGGACGCA
>CADEDX010000458.1 GCA_902826195.1 uncultured Bradyrhizobium sp.
GCTATGACGAGGGCGGGGCGCTCACCGAAGCGGTGCGGCGCAGGCCCTATCAGGTCGTGCTGTTCGACGAGATTGAAAAGGCGCATCCGGATGTCTTCAACGTGCTGCTGCAGGTGCTCGACGACGGCCGCCTGACGGACGGCCAGGGCCGTACCGTCGACTTCCGCAACACGCTGATCATCATGACCTCGAACCTCGGTTCGGATTTTTTGGTCAATCAGCCGGAAGGCGAGGATACGTCTGAAGTGCGCGAGCAGGTGATGGGGATGGTGCGGGCGCATTTCCGTCCCGAATTCCTCAACCGCGTCGACGAGATCATCCTGTTCCATCGCCTGCAGAAGAGCGAGATGGGCCGGATCGTCGAGATCCAGTTCTTGCGGCTGCAGAAGCTGCTGGAGGATCGCAAGATCACGCTGACGCTGGATGCCGCGGCCCGCGACTGGCTGGCCGCCAAGGGCTGGGATCCGGCCTACGGCGCGCGCCCGCTGAAGCGGGTGATGCAGCGCAATCTGCAGGACCCGCTGGCCGAGATGATCCTCGCCGGCGAGGTTTCCGACGGTGACCGCGTCGTGATCTCCAGCGAAGGCAATGTGCTGACCTTCAACGGCAAGGCGCCGCAGACCGCCGAGATCGCACAGTTCGAAGCGCCGGTACCGAAGCGCAAGCTGAACTGACCTAACGAGATGCCCCGGCGAAAGCGCCGGGGCATCTCACCCTCACCCAGCGTGATGGCAGGCCCGGCCGGAAATCCGGGCGTCGTGGCCGTCATCCTTCCAGCGGAGGCATTGGTCGGCGCCCGAAGGCAGCCGGCTGTCGGCTATTTTTTCACTACCTTGTAAATCGCGTTCTCCACATCCGACGAGAAGTAGATCACACCGCTCGCCCCAACGCCGACGCCGGTCGGGATATTGCTCGGCAGCCCGCCCGGCGCGGCAGGCAATCCGATTGGCAGGTTGCCGGCGATCTCGGTGACCGCGCCGTTGGCCGGATCGATCGATAGGATCCGCTTCGCGCCGACCTCGGCGACGATCAGCTTGCCGTCCGGTGCCAGCGCGATGCCCTCCGGTCCCTTCAGCTCCTTCGCGATCACGGTCTTCTTGCCATCGGCTTCCACCTTCGACACCTGGCCCGCAAACGCTTCGGTCAGGTAGACCGCGCTGCCCGGGCCGGCGACCATCCCGACCGGGCCTTCGAGGCCGCCGGTCACGACGGTGCGGTCCTTGCCATGCTCGCCCGAGGCGCGGACCAGCGATTTGCTGCCGAGTTCGTTGACGAGGATGCTGCCGTCGCCGAGCTTTATCGCGTCGTGCGGCGCCTTGAAACCGTGCAGCATCTCCCTGGTCTTGCCGGTCTTGCGGTCGATCAGTTGCACGGTCCCGGTGAACCAGCTCGACAGCAGTACGTTTTCGCCGCTGGCGGTGGCGCTCATCGGATATTCCAGCGTCACTCCGTCGGCGTGCATGCGGGCCGGTTCGGAGACTTCGCCCGTCGCGCCGTCCACGGTGCGGTAGGCGAACACGTCGGCGACGTAGATGGTGTCCTTGGCCCCGTCCGAGACGACACCGATGCCGCCGGGCAGCGCCAGCTTGCCGATGATGACCTGCTTGGCGGCGCCGGTGTCGGGATCGACTTCCTGAATGCCGTTGTCGGCCATGTTGGAAATGAAGATGCGGTCCTTGTCGTCGATCGCGAGATTGTCGAGCGAGGGTTTCAGCTGCGCGACCAGCTTTTTGGCGCCGCTCTTGGTGTCGACCCGTACCAGTTGGCCGAGCGCGGTATCGACCACAAAGAGATTGCCCTTCGAATCGAAGTTGACCGCGGCCGGAATCTTGAAACCGTCGGCGACCACGGAGAGTTCAGCCTTGTCGACGTCGACCCGGGCGACCTGGCCCTTGAACCACAGCGGGCCGTAGAGCTTGTCGTCGGGTCCGAATTCGAAGCCGTTCAGGCCGCCCATCTTTTCCATGATCTTGCGCGGCGGTTTGACGCCTTCGACGTCGATTTCATAGAGCGCGTCGCCGAGGAAAACCTGGGTCGCGTAGAGCCGCCCGTCCTTGCGGAAGGCGAGCGAGTTGATCCCGGGCAGGCCGGAGGCGAGTTTTTTCACCGGTCCATCGCCCTTGCGCGAATAGAGATCGCCGGTGAGGAAGGCGGTCCACGCCATGGTGCCGTCGGGCGCGAACGCGATGTCGTCGGCCATGCCTTCGGGGGAGGGGATCGCGATCTTTGCCGTGCCTTTGTTGCGATCGACCTCGTAGAGCGCCGCGCCCGCGACGCTGCCGGCGAACAGGCGGCCGGACTTATCGATTCCGAGGCCGTGCACGCCGTGAAAGGCCGAGCCTGGAACGAGCTTGGTCACCTCGTAGGTTTGTGCCGATGCGCCGGCGACGTTTGCAACAACGATCGCCGCAACAGTCGTTGCGAGTGCAAGTCTGCTCGTCATCACGGATCCTCCCGAGGATTTTTTTATGGAAGGTAGTATTTGCCGGGGGCGAGCGGTTTGGCAATGAAGCTGTTTGAGCGCCAGGAGCAGGCTCCGCGCTATTCGACTAGGCGCGAGGCGCCATGCCCGACATCTTCGATTTTATGGAGAACTCGGCTGACTTTTCAGCGGCGCGCCGTTTAGCGGCTGACCTGGCGCGTCTGCGACGTGGCGCCGGTTACCTCGGAAACTCGGGCCGCGTTGCCGCGGTTGTTCATCTGCGTATCGAGGCGATCCCGCTCTTTTTCGAAACTCGCCATCACCGTGCCCTCGAGCGAGCGGCCGCGCGGGAGTTTCACGCGCATCGGGTCGACGAAGCGGCCGTTGACCAGGATTTCATAGTGGACGTGCGCGCCCGTCGACATTCCCGTCGATCCGACGAAGCCGATCACCTGGCCCTGGCGCACCCGCTTGCCGACCTCCATGCCCTTGGCAAAGGCGGACATATGGCCGTAGGCGGTCTCGTACCCGTTATTGTGTTTCAGGCGGACATATTTGCCGTAGCCGCCTTCCCAGCCGACCTTTTCGACCACTCCGTTGCCGGAGGCGAAAATCGGCGTGCCATAGGGTGTCGCCCAGTCCACGCCGGTGTGCATCTTGGCATAGCCCAGGATCGGATGGCGGCGGCCGCCAAAGCCCGAACGCATGATGGCGCTGTTGACGGGCTTGCGCACCAGGAACTTCTTCGCGCTCTTGCCGGTCTCATCGTAGAAGTCGACAACGGAATCGTCCGGGGTCTGGAACCGATAGTATTTCTTGGTCTCGCCGCCGACCGTCAGAGCGGCATACAGCACTTCGGTCTTTTCGTTGTTGCCGGTGCCTTCGTCCTCGCCGGCGAAATAGACGTCGAATGAGTCGCCCGGCTGCACCTTGCGCTGGAAGTCGACGTCGTAGGAATAGATGCGAACCATGTCCTCGATGACGGCGGTCGGCACCTTGTTGCGCATCGCGGTCTCGTAGATGCTCTGGTAGAGCCGGACGCCGCTGCCGTCATCATCATCGTCGTCGTCGTCCTTGCCGGTGGTGGTCTCGGCGACGGTATTCATGCTCTGCACGTCGACGGCGACGTATTTTCCGACGTCCGACAGCGCGGCCACGGCTTCGACGGTGTTTTCGTTGGCGACGATCACGCGATAGGGCTGCGGGTGCGCGGTGGGGCCGCCCCCCGAGATCACCATCAGGATGCGGACCTTTTGGCCTTCCTTCAGGCCGCCATCGCGGCCGCGGGGGCCAAGGTTCAGCGCCACCGCCCTGGCCTCATCGGGGGTCGCGCCCAGGTCACGCAGGATGGTGACAATCGTGTCGCCCTTCTTCACGACATGAACGCGCTCGCCGGAGGGGTTGCCACCGGTGATCTGGTCCTTGGTCTTCGGCAGCAGGGTGACGTTTTCCGGCACGACGCGGGTCTCGAATCCGGCATAGGGATCGGAAACGTTGCCTTCGGTGGCATAGGCGAACTTGATATCGGACTGTACGCCGCTGGCGTCGGCCGCGGCGTTGGCAAGTGAAGTATAGCGAACGCCGCCCGAGCCGCGCCAGTTGGCGGCATCGCGCACCCGCATCAAGACCTCGTCGAGCGCGACCACTGCGGCGAGTTTCGCCTTGGGCAGCACGGTCGCGAGGTCCTTGGTCACGAAAGATACTTCGGCGTCGGGTTCAATGGCCTCGGGATTGTTCGGATCCTCGGAAGCGGCCTGCGTCGTGGTCCCGACGTCGGTCAGCATGCGCTGCGCGTTGAACGGCGGAATCTTCGAACTGAGATCGCTCGTCGTCATCGACAGGTTGCCCGCGATGCGCACGAACGGGCGCACCCGCATCACGTCGCGGTTGCCGACGCGGGTGACGGTCGACACCTTCGTCACGTTGCGCGAGCCAGAGGCTTCGCTGGGCGGCGGCAGGCGGTCGCTCTTGTGCAGGGTGGCGGTGCGATCGTTGGCGCCGAACGCACCGCGCAGGGCGCCTTCGACCCGCTCCGGCACCTTGGCAAACGTCATTTCGCCGTCGAGCGACGCAAAAACGGCGCCGCCGATGAGAGCCGCGCCGCACAGACCGGTCAGGATGGTGCCGCTAAACCATTGCACGGAGACACGGCGGCGATCGATCACCGCAGCCTCGGAGCCATCGACGGATAGCGGCGGTTCGTGACCGAGATCGATGATCCCGGTCTCGCGTCCATAGCCGTTTCCACGTGGCGCCTTCTGGCTCAACCCTGTGTCCCCCCAACTTCCATCAACATCCGACAAGACCCTCGCTCGACCCAAACCCCACGTTTTCGTTCCTTTCTGGGAACGGTCCCGGAGAGGGCATTGCCGCACGCACGATAATTCGGGAGTCAGAGGCCAGAAGAAGACCGACCAGAGTCTCGAACGTCAATGGTGCGCAGATCGATCGAAGTTTCCTGGCCGCATGGGAAGGCGACGGGTTATCGAAATCGCCTGTCCCGGATCATAAAATCTGTGCCGGCAGCCCCCTGGCATCCGGCGATTCAATGCATGACTTATAGTCAGAACGTCGCAGGAATGTGGCTCAAGTGCGGCCAAAGGCCCGAAACATAGGGACTTCTTGGCGTCTCAAAAAACTTGCGAGCGATACGACAATTTCTTGACGATGGGCGTTGACAACTCCGATGGGGCGGGCCTATAACCCGGCCACTGAGCGCGGCGATGCATTGGCCCCTGAGGCCAACGCATCTTTTCGCGCCCCGTAAGCTCCTCATTACGATGAGTGACTTAACAGCCGATAGCAATCGGTTGTTATTTGTCGTCGGATGAGGTCTGCGGGAACCTTCCAGAGATGGAAGGATGGGATCCGAGCGGTCCCGGGCTGTTTGACAAGTGAAGATGAAGAAAGAGAAACGTGGACGGCGGAGTCCTTGCGTGATCTCGAATACTTGAAAACTTCGGTTTTCAACGTTCGGGGTCGGACGAAAGACTTCGGCGGTACACGTTTTACATAGGTTACACCATCGTCGTCAGCGATGTGAATCGTCGGCGATATAAATGGTGGGACCTCGTCAAAACGTTGTGATCAGCCGGTTTAAAGTTTCAAGTCCAACTTGAGAGTTTGATCCTGGCTCAGAGCGAACGCTGGCGGCAGGCTTAACACATGCAAGTCGAGCGGGCGTAGCAATACGTCAGCGGCAGACGGGTGAGTAACGCGTGGGAACGTACCTTTTGGTTCGGAACAACACAGGGAAACTTGTGCTAATACCGGATAAGCCCTTACGGGGAAAGATTTATCGCCGAAAGATCGGCCCGCGTCTGATTAGCTAGTTGGTGAGGTAA